>CAMWUX010000040.1 GCA_947177605.1 uncultured Porphyromonadaceae bacterium | reverse complement strand
GCGATATAGTAGAATATGGCTTTATATCCGTCGCCCTGATATTCTACGTCGCCGATCTTCATCTTGAGGTTGAGGTCTTCGGCAATCTTGCGGGCACGGATCATGGTGTCGTTTTCTTTCGCTTTGGCCTCTTTGTAGCGGTCGATGTCGGCCTGACGGGCTTTGCGGAGCACGCGTCGGAGTTCGGTGTCGGGTTTCACGCCGGCCTTACGCATCTGGCGGCGTACGAGCGGTCCGGTCAGGGTCACAGAGCCGATGTCGTGACCCGGAGCAGCCTCCACTGCTACGAGGTCTCCGATGCCCAGCTCTATGTGGAGTGAGTTGCGGAAATATCCCTTGCGGGTATTCTTAAACTGGACTTCTACGATGTCGCAGTCCTGTCCGTCGCCCTTCGGCGTGGCCGACAGCCAGTCGTAGCAGTCGAGCTTGCCGCGCGGAGGCTCTCCCGACTCCCGGTGTGGAATGGGGGTGCCTTCGGCGTGGTTCGTTTCGGGTTTGTTTGGTTCCATCGGCGATTACTTTGCGAAGCTTACCGAACGGGTTTCGCGGATCACGGTGATCTTCACCTGACCGGGATAAGTCATCTCGTCCTGGATGCGCTTGGCTATTTCGGCCGAAAGCTTTTCGGTCTCGGCATCGTCGATCTTGTCGGCGCCTACGATCACGCGCAGTTCGCGGCCGGCCTGAATAGCATAGGTCTTGATTACGCCCGGATATGAGAGAGCAAGCTGTTCGAGGTCGTTGAGGCGCTTGATATAAGCCTCTACCATCTCGCGGCGAGCACCGGGACGAGCGCCCGATATGGCGTCGCATACCTGTACGATGGGGGCCAGCAGCGAGGTCATCTCGGTCTCGTCGTGGTGAGCGCCGATGGCGTTGCATATTTCGGGCTTCTCCTTATATTTTTCGGCGAGTTTCATGCCGAGGAGTGCATGCGGCAATTCGGGTTCTTCGTCGGGCACCTTGCCTATGTCGTGGAGCAGGCCTGCGCGACGTGCTTTCTTGGGATTCAGACCGAGTTCCGATGCCATCACGGCGCAGAGATTGGCTGTCTCACGCGAGTGCTGGAGCAGGTTCTGGCCATAGCTGGAGCGGTATTTCATCTTGCCTACGAGGCGTACGAGTTCGGGGTGCAGACCATGGATGCCGAGGTCGATGGTGGTGCGCTTACCGGTCTCGATGATCTCCTCTTCTACCTGTCGGCGCACTTTGGCCACAACTTCCTCGATACGTGCGGGATGGATACGGCCGTCGTTGACAAGCTGATGAAGTGCCAGACGAGCTATCTCGCGGCGCACGGGATCGAAGCCTGAGAGTACAATTGCCTCGGGGGTGTCGTCGACTATGATTTCAATGCCTGTGGCTGCTTCGAGAGCGCGTATGTTGCGACCCTCACGGCCGATGATACGACCTTTGATTTCATCGGAGTCGATCTGGAATACGGTTACGGAGTTTTCGATCGCTGTCTCAGTAGCCACACGCTGTATCGACTGTACCACGATGCGCTTTGCTTCCTTGTTGGCCGTAAGTTTGGCTTCGTCCATTATTTCGTTGATGTAGCTCTGTGCGGCTGTCTTGGCTTCATCCTTCAGGGACTCAACGAGCTTCTCCTTGGCTTCTTCGCACGAGAGACCGGATACGCGTTCGAGCTCTTCGAGTGCTTTGGTCTTGAGATGGTCGAGTTCGTCCTGACGCGCCTGAGTGGCTGCGAGCTGGTCGTTGAGGCGGAGTTGCTGCTGGTCGAGATCGTTGCGCATACGCTGGTTTTCGCTCTGCTGCTGGTTGAGCTGAAGTTCGCGCTGCTTCATCTGGCTTTCGCGCGACTGGATCTTCGACATTCTCTGGTTGAAGGTCTTGTCGGCTTCGGCAGCCTTACGTACACGCTCCTGCTCGGCTTCGAGCAGAGAAGTCTTTTTGAGTACTTCGGCCTCGTTGCGGGCTTCTTCTACTATGATGCGCGCGCGGCTCTGGGCCATGTTGCGCTGTGTTATAATAGTGGCGGCTACACCGATAGCCAGTGCTGCGACTGCCGCTATCACTATGATGATTATGTCCATATGTGAATTATTTTAGGTATGTTATTGATGAATATATTGGGTTAATTATCTCAGCTATAAATAATAAAAAGTCCCGCGGCTATGAAGTCGCCTCCGCTTGTGCGGGGCGCCTTTAGCGCGGGATGATGTCTATGCGATGAATAAGCCGCCGGCACTCTTGCCTGTGCGGCCCTGATGGCTCTCCGAGAAATTATCTACGACACTTGTCCGAGCAGTTCGTCCAGCTGCCTGTCGAGGCCGTCGAGCGTCTGCTCCACCTCCTTAGTCTGCTCCGACATCGACAGATATCCGCGGGCAAACAATAAGGCTACCTTGGCGAGTACCTCCTGTGGAGATCTGCCGGGTATCCGGCTGTTGTAGGCATCGTACACCTTGTTGACTTCTACGGCCACCTCGCGGAGAAACTGTTCTTCGTCGGGGTTGACTGTGAGACTGAGTTTGGTGTCGGCTATGCGAAGATTTATGTCAAGTTTGTCTCTCATTGCGTCATTGGGTTAGTTCATCGATGCATTTGTCGATGTCCCGCAAAAATTCAGTCAGCATTGCCTTGCTCTGCTCTACATCCTCGCGCTTGGGGGTGAGTGTGGTCACCACGCGCAATTCTTCGACTTCGACCTTCAGGCGCGCCACCAGATTACGCTCCTTGTCGAGGTCTGCCTCAAGCTCTGCAATCCGCCTGTCGGCTTCCTCTTTGGCCTTGAGCAGATTCTCGTATCTGCTCACGAGCAGATGGGCTTTGCCCGTCACGGCCTGTAGTCGTTGCTGTAGAGTGCTTGACATTTTAACTAAATTTCCACAAAAGTAAGCAAAAAATCGGACATATCTCCGACTTCGCTATAGAAATTTGTATGTGCATTAAAAACTTTTTTACAATGGTTGCGTTGTTGGTGTAAAATTACTACTTTTGCGACCGATTTAGAGTAAATCATAGCAAAATTCAATAATAAATCAATTATTAATAGCAAAATGAAAGCAAGTGAAGTAATGGCTGATCTTCGTTCGCGTTTCCCGGGCGAAACGGAGTATCTGCAGGCAGTGGAAGAAGTGCTCGGCTCGATCGAGGAGGTCTACAACGAGTATCCCGAATTTGAAAAGTACAATCTTGTGGAGCGTCTCTGTCTGCCCGACCGTATACTATCGTTCCGTGTATCGTGGGTTGACGATCAGGGTCGAGTGCGCAACAATATGGGCTACCGAGTGCAGCACTCCAATGCTATTGGTCCCTATAAGGGCGGCATCCGTTTCCACGCTTCGGTCAATCAGTCGATTCTGAAATTCCTTGCTTTCGAGCAGACTTTCAAGAATGCCCTCACCACACTTGCCATGGGTGGCGCAAAAGGTGGCAGCGATTTCTCGCCACGCGGCAAGAGCGATATGGAAGTGATGCGCTTCTGTCAGGCTTTCGTAGCCGAACTCTGGCGCCAGCTCGGACCCGACACCGACGTCCCCGCAGGTGATATTGGTGTAGGTGCTCGTGAAGTAGGCTATATGTTCGGTATGTATAAGAAGATGTCGCGCGAATTCACCGGTACATTCACCGGTAAAGGTCTTGATTTCGGCGGCTCGCTCATACGCCCCGAAGCTACAGGCTACGGCAATGTCTACTTCCTTGAGCAGATGCTCGCCACCCGCGGCCTCACACTCGAAGGCAAGCGCGTGGCCATCTCCGGCTCGGGTAATGTGGCCACCTATACCGCAAAAAAACTCCTCGAACTCGGTGCCAAAGTAGTGACTATGAGTGATAGCAACGGTACTATCTACGTGCCCGACGGTCTTACCACCGAGCAACTCGACTATATCTTTGAACTCAAGAATCTCTATCGCGGCCGCATCAGTGAGTTTGCCGAGCATTATCCCTGCGAGTATTATCCTAATACCCGTCCGTGGAAGCTCGCTTCATTTGATATCGCGATGCCTTCGGCTACTCAGAATGAACTTGACGGCTCTGATGCCGAAGCGCTGCTCGCAGGTGGCTGTATCGCAGTGAGCGAAGGCGCCAATATGCCTTCCACCCCCGAAGCTGTCAAAGCATTTATCGACGCCCGTATCCTTTATGCTCCCGGCAAGGCGGCCAATGCCGGCGGTGTATCGGTGTCAGGTCTCGAGATGGCCCAGAATGCACAGAAACTCTCCTGGACCGCTGAAGAGGTCGACCGTCAGCTTCGCCGCATTATGTCCGACATTCATGCGCAGTGTGAACGCTATGGTCGTGTCGACGACGATTATATTAATTATGTGAAGGGAGCCAATACGGCAGGCTTCATGAAGGTAGCCCGCGCCATGATGGCTCAGGGTATCCTCTAAGATTTAAGATTGTAGAAGTGTCGCCAGAGAGGAGCGGCCATAAGTGCCTGCTTCATCCCGTCCGACATGAGAAGCTCAAGCAGCTCCTCGCGCGATAAAGTCAGCGCCTCGACATCCTCCGTGGGGTCGAGGTGCTGTCCGTCTGTGAGTTCGACATCCTCGGCCAGAAAGCAATAGGTGAGGTTATTTGTGGTCGAAGGATTGCCCGACAGCACACACTGCAGTTGCCAGCGGCCACCGGTATAGCCTGTCTCCTCGCGGAGTTCGCGTCGGGCAGCCTGTTCGGGTTCCTCGCCCTCCTCGACTACACCGGCGCAAAGTTCGGTGGATATGATGCCGAGGCCATGGCGATATTGGCGCACCATCACATAGCGCCCTTCTTTCGTCACCGCTATCACATTGATCCACGATGGGTATTCAAGTACATAATATTCGGGATTGATGCGCCCGTCGGGCAGACGTAGTTGGTCGCGTCGGGCGGTGAGCCACGGACGGCGGATGAGATATTCGCTGGAGATCAACTCCGGTTTCCTTATTTCTTTCATAACGGATGCAAAATTATCATTTTTTTCGATAGAGAGGGCAGACCGCGTCGGACAATATTGGAAATCTCGCGATTACTTCGTAAGTTTGTAAATCAATAGATCACGAATCTTTAATACCGCATAAAAATGAAAATCGAATCGAAGAAGGTATGTTCCCCCAAGGGAGACATCACTCTCTACGTACTCACCAATGCCAAAGGCGCATCGGTGACTCTGTCGTCGCTCGGCGCCGGCATCGTAAGTGTAATCGTGCCTGACAAGGATGGCAATATGGCCGACGTGGCTCTCGGTTATGCCGATCCGGCCGACTATTTCCACGATGGTCCCTGTGCGGGCAAAGTGCCCGGCCGCTATGCCAACCGCATTGCCCGCGGTCATCTCCGCGTCGATGGCCATGACTACCAACTGGCTATCAATAACGGACCCAATGCTCTTCATGGTGGTCCGGAGGGGTTTCAGAACCGTATCTGGGAATCGGAAGTCACCCCCGACAATGAGGTGGTGTTCACCTACCGAAGTGCCGACGGCGAAGAAGCGTATCCCGGCAATCTGTGTGCCCGCGCCATATACTCATGGTCAGACTCCGATGTGCTCCGTCTTACTCTCGAGGCTGAGACCGACGCGCCTACGGTGGTAAATCTCACCAATCACTGCTACTGGAATCTTGAGGGACACAACTCCGGATCTGTACTCGATCACAAGCTTACCCTCGCTGCCTCCCGCTATCTGCCTACCGACGATACACTCATCCCCACCGGCGAGATGGCTCCCGTGGCAGGTACTCCGATGGACTTTACAGAGGCTAAGGTGATTGGTCGCGATATTAAGGCCGACTTCCCTGCTCTCGTATATGGCAAAGGTTACGACAACTGTTGGGTGCTCGACGCTTACAATCGCGGACTTGCCACCTGCGCAGTGCTTGAGGCCCCCCATTCCGGACGCGTGCTCGAAGTGGCTACCACGCAACCTGCCGTGCAGGTCTACACCGGCAACTGGCTTGATGGATCCCCCAAAAATAAGGAGGGACGCCCATATTGCGATTATGATGGCGTGGCTATCGAATGTCAGGCTATGCCCGACTCGCCCAATCATGCCGATTTCCCCTCTACCCAACTCTATCCGGGCGAGCAGTATAAGCAAATCATCGAATTCAGATTCAAATAATATATATAATGAAACCAACTCTTTTCGTTCTCGCTGCCGGTATGGGCAGCCGCTACGGAGGCCTCAAGCAGCTCGATGGCGTGGGTCCTCACGGCGAAACTATCATGGACTATTCGATCTACGATGCCCTTAAGGCCGGCTTCGGCAAAGTGGTGTTCGTGATCCGCAAAGACTTCGAGCAGGACTTCCGCGATAAAGTGATGTCGAAATACGAAGGGCATATCCCCGTTGAGGTGGTGTTCCAATCGATAGATGATCTGCCCGAAGGATACACCTGCCCTGCAGACCGCACCAAGCCCTGGGGTACTAACCATGCCGTACTCATGGGTAAGGATGCCATTAAGGAGCCCTTCGCTGTGATCAATGCCGATGACTTTTATGGACGGAATGCTTTTGAGGTGATTGCCGAAGAACTTTCGCGTCCACATCCGGAGAAGGGTGATTATTGTATGGTTGGTTTCCGTGTCGGAAACACTATGACGGAAAACGGCTCTGTAGCCCGTGGTGTCTGCTCCACTTCCCCGGATGGTTATCTCACCGGTGTGGTAGAGCGCACAGCCATATCATACGATGATGACCACAACATCGTGTTCACTGATGAAGATGACAAGGTGCAGACTCTCGATCCGAATACCCCCGTATCGATGAATCTCTGGGGCTTCACTCCAGATTATTTCGACTACTCCGAGCGTGAATTCAAGAAATTCCTCGATGAAAAGATTGATACTCCCAAGGCTGAATTCTTCATACCTCTTTGTATCGACACTTTGATTCACAATGGTGAAGCCAAGGTGAAGGTGCTGGACACCGACTCCCGCTGGTTTGGCGTCACCTATGCAGCCGACCGTCAGGGCGTAGTCGACAAACTCGCCGCTCTCCACGCCGAAGGTGTATATCCCGATCGCCTCTTCTGATAAGAAACAATAAAAACTGGTATAATGAACGACCCCGGCATCATCGATGTCGGGGTCGTCTTATGGGTGGTTCTGCGTATCCTTGTTAGCGGTAGAGACCGAAGTTGGAGTCGCTCTTCATGAAGTTCACGCGGTTTTCGATCCACTGCTTGAGTGTTTCAAGGTTTTGGCGGAATTCATAGGAGTCCTTCTGTACGCACCAGCCTGCATGAGGGTTGGTGTCGGGCCAGAGTACACCATTTTCGCGTGCAGTGGGTTCGATTAGGTTGGCGTATTCCTCGATGTAGGCTTTAAGCTGATCGTAGCCACCACCTGCAGCGGTAAACTCGTTGAGTTTTTTCTGGAAGAGTTCGCGAAATTCTTTGTTGGCGCAGATGTGCTTGATGAATTCATAGCCGTTGTAATTGCCCTTGCTGGATACCATATAGGCTGTGGGAGATGCACCTTCATAGCCGTCGAATGTAAAGGCCCAGTCGAAGTCCCATACCGGACCGAAGTGGTATACCTCACCCTCTTCAAGCGATTTCTTATGGATGTAGAAGCTCTTCGGGTGTTGCATTTCGTGGTTGTTGGCGATACCGTTTACGAAGAAGAAGTTTACGGCGGATTCAATGTCGATCACGTCGGCGAGACTTTCAGTAGCTGCGCGGCTTGTCACGGCGTTAGCCATGGCGGTGAAGTCTTTCTGCCAGAGTGTGAAATATGCCTGAGCGTCGGTGATGTTTGTCACTGTGGTATCGGCTGCAAGTTCTGCGAGGTCGGGGTCTTTCACCATTACCGGAAGGGTCTTTGTGCCGTAGTTCTCATACCAGGTGTACTGGAACTTGAAGTCCTCGTCGTAGTTGGAGTCGAGCTCGAAGAGCATACCGGTTGTTTCGTCAATGTCAACGCTACCGCTGCCAACACCGATCTTTTCGGTAAGCATATACTGACCCTTGTCAATGCCGTTGAAGTATACCTTCACGGGAATGCAGTGGTTGGTGTAGGGCATCTGGAGGTGCTGAGCCATCCAGAGTGCGATGGCATTGCGCATCAGAGTGCAGTCAATATAGTTGGCGATGAGGGCGAATGTCTTTGCTTTGGGCAGACCGCAGATGGAGTTCTTTTTAGCCATCTTGAAGCGATAGGGCTTCTTGGCCATACTCCAGGTGGAGTTGCCACGACCGCGGAATTCGGTGAGTTCCATCTCTTCGATGTCCTTATACATACCGTTGCCTACCATGTACATGGTGGCAGGGTGCTTGTCGTCTTTCGCGCCGGTAAGCTCGGTCCAGTTGGGATAGTCGGTGAGGAAGAAGTGGAACTCGGGAAGTGCTGTCTCGCGAACTACGCAAGAGTCGATGGCGTCCATAGCGATCTCGGTAGTCTTGCCGAGGGAGTCGGTGATGATCATCACCTGTTGGTTGCGGGCGTTAGTGCCGAAAGAGATCTGCTGGTTGTCGGCAGCCTTTACGGTGTTGTGATTGTCGTCGTTGCGGAATACGTGGATGTGCTCTGTCTGAGCG
>CAMWUX010000039.1 GCA_947177605.1 uncultured Porphyromonadaceae bacterium | reverse complement strand
AGTGCATTATACGGTTAGCCTGTAAGCCTCACCAACCCGAAATATCTACTGACCCCAGATTTTGCCGAAACGTATGTAGCCTATGGAGCCTCGTGCGTAATATAACACGAAAGCGAACCGAGGATGCCTCGATTCGCTTTTGGGTGGAGTATAGCGGACTCGAACCGCTCACCTCGACACTGCCAGTGTCGCGCTCTAGCCAGATGAGCTAATACCCCATTAGGATTCTGCGATGCAAAGGTAGTGATATTTTCGTTACCTGCAAATTTTTTTTGTCTTTACTGCCGGAAAATATTCGCAACTTACGCCTCATCTCCATCCTCATTAACTCAGATCGGGGCAGCGTAGCATATCTGCACGGGGCACTTTATCCCATGAGAAACCGGCCAGCAGACGCTCAAGAGTTGTCGCGTCGGGTGTAGGCGCCAGCCCGAGCATATTAGCTATGAGCCCGAGCAACTGACCGGGAGTGAACCGCTCGCGCAAGTGCGACATATCGGCCTGCGGATCACGCTTGCAGAGCCGTTGGCCGGCTTCGTTGCCGATCAGCGGCAGATGATAATAGGCCGGCGCCGGGTAGCCGAGCAAGCCGAAAAGATAGATCTGCTGGGCGGCGGACAGCAACAGATCGCATCCGCGCGCTACCTCCGTCACCCCCATCAGAGCATCGTCCACCACCACCGCGAGCTGATATGCCCAAGCCCCGTCGGCACGACGGAGGATGAAGTCGCCGCACTCCCGGGCAAGAGAGACGCTCTGAGCGCCGAAAAGGCCATCAACGAAGGGAATCCTCGCATCGCCCACGAAAAGTCGCGTAGAACGCCCCTGAAAGGCCTTCTCGTCGATTACGGCGTGGCCCGCGCCCTCAGGCCGGCAGCGACCGGAATATACCACGCGTCCGTCGGTCTGATGAGGAGCCTGTGTAGCGAGAATGTCGCGGCGGCGACAACAGCAAGGATATACTGCGCCCATCGTGCGCAGACGCTCGAGATATTGGCTGTAGATGTCGCCACGGCGACTCTGCGAATAGGGGCCGGCGGAGCCACGGTCGGCCAGTCCGCCTTCATCCCACATCAGGCCGAGCCACGACAGATCATCCTCAATCCACTGCGACCACTCCAGGCGACTACGCTGCGGGTCGAGATCCTCGATACGCAGAAGCCACTCCCCTCCCCGGCTCTTGACAGAGAGCCACGACAGGAGAGCCGTGGAGATATTGCCAAGATGCATCCGTCCGGTAGGCGACGGAGCGAATCGTCCTTTCACTGTCGGCTCGCTCATACCTCGGAATAATCATTAGGGTGAAGCGCCTGATAGACCACCGACGCTTTGGCCGGACCGATCACAGCCGCGATATCGTCGATATTGGCTGCGGCTACACGCTTGAGACTGCGAAAATGCGTCAACAGCGCCTCGCGCGTCTTCGGACCAACGCCCGGAATCGAGTCGAGCGCCGACACCGTCTGCGACTTGCTGCGGCGGTTGCGGTGATGAGTGATGCCGAAGCGGTGAGCCTCGTCGCGCATGTGTTGCACTACGCGCAGGGTCTCACTATTCTTGTCGATATAGAGCGGAATACTATCGCCGGGGAAGTATATCTCCTCCAGACGTTTGGCTATACCTGCCACAGCGATCACACCACGAAGCCCCATAGCCTCGAGAGCCTCCACAGCGGCGCTCAACTGACCCTTACCGCCATCGACCACAATGAGTTGCGGCAACTCTTCCCCTTCATTCATCAATCTGGTATAGCGCCTGGTCAGCACTTCCTTCATCGAGGCGAAATCGTCGGGACCTTCAACTGTCTTGATATTGAAATGCCGGTAATCCTTCTTCGAAGGACGTCCGTCGCGGAACACCACGCATGAAGCTACCGGATTAGTTCCCTGAATATTAGAGTTATCGAAGCACTCGATATGTCGCGGCAGCTCTGACAAGCGGAAGTCGGCCTTCATACGCTCGAGCAACTTCTGGGTGCGCATCTCCGGATTATGCTTCTCAAGGCGACGGAGCGAATCCACACGATACTGGCGGGCATTGCGCTGCGATACGTCAAGTAGTTTGGCCTTATCGCCGCGCTGTGGTATGATAAATGTCACTCCGGGCATCTCTACGTCAGGTTCCTGAGCCACAAGAACTTCCTCATAATCAACGCCTAACTCATCCTTAACCTCTTGCATTGCATAGCTAAGGATCTGAGGCAGAGTCTCATCGAGCGAGCGCTTATACTGGAGTGTGAGCGAACGCACGACTGCGCCCCTACGCACGTGCATATAATTGACATACACCTCTTTATCACCTTCATCATCTATTCCGAAGACGTCGATATCGCCTATCGTCTGGCTCACGATCACACTCTTGGCCGTGTAACGCTTCACAGCATCGTATTTCTCCTTCAGTATCTGCGCTTCCTCGAAACGCAGTTCGGCCGACAGCCGCTCCATCTCCGAACGGAGATAATCGAGCAATTCGTTCATGTCGCCGCGTAGAATCTGCTTCACACGCTCCACCTGACGTCCGTATTCCTCCTGAGAAATCTTACCGACGCACGGACCCTGACACCGGCCGAGGTGATAATCGAGACAAAGCCTTCCCTTTCCGGCCTCCACAGACTGCTGCGTGATAACCGAGCGGCACGAGCGGAGCGGATACAGCTCCTTTATGAGCTGGAGTACCATACGCGCCGAGGCCGTGTCGGTGTACGGGCCGTAGAACTTCGAACCGTCGGATATGCGCTTGCGCGTCATGAACACACGCGGAAACGGCTCTTTCGTCACCACAATCCATGGATAAGATTTATCATCTTTAAGCAACACATTGTAGCGAGGCTGATACTCTTTGATCATCGAATTCTCGAGATTGAGAGCATCCTGTTCCGTCGGCACCACTATGTATTTCATATCGGCGATAGCGCGCACGAGCAGATTGGTGCGTACACTGTCGTGGGTGCGGTTGAAGTACGACGACACACGGCGCTTGAGGTTCTTCGCCTTGCCTACATATATCACCGTACCCTCAGCGTCGAAGTACATATACACACCGGGGGTAGTGGGCAAGATGGAAATTTTCTCTTGGAGTTCGGCCGATTTCTTGTGTTTTGCCATAGCAAAAAAGAGCGGGTATATACGACTGCGGCGCTCCGTGGAATCGGGAGCGCCTGCAGCCGGTAAGATTTCGGATTAATACTGTAGGAGCGAAGTCACTTCGACACCTTCGGGGATATTGGCACGACCGTTGAGCGCAGAAAGCTCGATGATGAAGTTGACATAAATCTTCTTCGGATTCATGCTCTTCACCAGATTGTAGACAGCGCCCATTGTGCCACCGGTGGCAAGAACATCGTCGTGGATCACCACGATATCATCCTCGGTGATGGCATCGCGATGGATCTCAATAGTATCCTTGCCATACTCCTTATCGTAGGAGCAGCTCACCGTATCGGCAGGCAGCTTGCCGGGCTTGCGCGCGGGCACAAAGCCGGCGCCGAGCTCGAAAGCCAGAATTGAGCCGCCGATAAAACCGCGCGATTCGATGCCGACCACCTTGGTCACACCCTTGTCGCGGTAGAGCTGCGAGAGGTCCCATCCGATAATGTGGAGGGCACGGGGATCCTTGAATACAGTGGTGAGATCCTTAAACACGATTCCCTTCTGAGGAAAGTCGTTCACGTCGCGAACTTTTGATTTTACGTATTCCATAATCTGTCGGTTGGTAGGTTATGTTTGGTTTTTATGAGTTAGAATTTCAAATTATCACAATGTTCCACGTGGAACAAACGAGAGCTATCTACCCATCAATAAGAGGAGTATATTGACGTCGGCCGGAGATACGCCGGGGATGCGGGAGGCTTGTCCGATGGTCTGGGGACGGATCTTGTCGAGCTTCTGCCGAGCTTCGGTCGAGAGCGAATGAATGGCAGAGTAATCCATATCGGCACGCAAGCGCACTTCTTCGAGACGTCGGAGCTTGTCGGCAATTCCGCGTTCGCGATCGATGTATCCCTGATACTTGATAGCGATCTGAGCGCTCTCGATGATTTCATCATGGCGATCCTTCTCGATGGAATCTGCAAGGAATTGCTTAAACTCCGGCAAGGCTTCGGCAAGCAAGTCAATGGTGATATTGGGGCGGAGAAGGAGGTCGTAGAGACGGACACCCTGACGAAGGGGTGACTCTCCCCTGCCCTCAAGCCAGGGATTGACAGCATCGGGCTTGACAGGACAATTCCGGGCGAAATCGAGAATGGCTTCGCGCTGACGCATCTTTGATTCGAGCAGATCCATTCGCTCCTGAGTAGCCAGGCCGATAGCATAACCGATCGGCGTGAGGCGGGCGTCGGCATCATCCTGACGGAGGAGGATACGGTATTCAGCGCGGGAGGTAAACATTCGATAGGGCTCGTCGACACCTTTTGTAACGAGGTCGTCGATGAGGACGCCTATATATGCCTGATCACGCTGCAGTTCCACAGGATCAAGACCGCGGGCAGAGCGATGAGCGTTGATACCGGCAATGAGCCCCTGACCTGCCGCTTCTTCATAGCCGGTAGTACCGTTGACCTGTCCCGCAAAGAAGAGTCCGCCGACAAGTTTAGTCTCGAGCGAATGCCGGAGCTGAGTCGGATCGAAGAAGTCGTATTCGATAGCGTAGCCCGGACGGTAGATGTGTACGTCGCGGAAAGCCGGGATAGTGGCGAGAGCGCGAAGCTGGACGTCGAGCGGAAGGGAGGAAGAGAAGCCGTTAAGATAATATTCTTGCGTAGACTCCCCTTCCGGTTCGAGGAAAAGCTGATGTTCGGTCTTGTCGGCAAAGGTCACGATCTTTGTTTCGATAGACGGACAATAGCGCGGACCGATACTCTGGATCTGTCCGTTGAAGAGAGGCGAGCGCGGCAAGCCTTCGCGGAGTTCGGCGTGAGTCTCCTGATTGGTATATAATATATGACAGGGACGCTGGCGAAGTTCACGGCGTACCGATGGCAGATATGAGAACTTATGGAAGTCGCAGTCGCCTTCCTGCTCGACGGTTTTCGACCAGTCGACTGTACGTCCATCAATACGCACGGGAGTGCCAGTCTTCATACGGTCGGTAACGAAACCGAGTTCACGCAGCTGCTCGGTGAGGCCGGTTGATGCCGGTTCAGCCACGCGGCCGCCTCTGGTCTTAACCTCGCCAACATGCATGAGACCGTTGAGGAATGTGCCGGCGGTGAGCACCACTGATGATGCTTCGAAGCGGGCACCCTGAGCAGTAACCACTCCCCTCACCCGGCCATCTTCTATAATCAGACGAACCACATCGCCTTGCCAGATATAAAGGCCGTCGGTATTTTCAAGCGTCTCGCGCCAGAGGGCGGAATATTTCATACGGTCGCTCTGCGCTCGGGGGCTCCACATAGCGGGCCCCTTGGAACGATTGAGCATACGAAACTGTATGGCAGTGCGGTCCGTGACAATACCCATCATGCCACCCATAGCATCTATCTCTCTGACTATCTGCCCCTTGGCAATACCGCCGATGGCCGGGTTACAGCTCATCTGAGCTATCTTATTCATATCCAGGGTAATAAGCAGGGTGACAGACCCGAGGCGTGCGGCCGCATGAGCAGCCTCACATCCGGCATGGCCGGCACCGATCACTATTACATCGTAGTTGGTACGCATGGTCAGACAATGCAGTTGGTTAAAATTGCGGGAGCATATCGAGCGCCTCTTCTTCGTGGCGCTCCATCACCTCGCGCTCCCCCGGACCTTTGTCGTCGATACCACAAAGATGAAGAAGGCCGTGGGCGATGACCCGATGGAGTTCGCGGTCGTAGGTCTGACCGAGCATTTCCGCATTAGAGGCAACGGTATCGAGCGAAATAAATATGTCGCCGCCTACTCGCCTCCCGTGATTCTCACCGAAAGTGATGATGTCGGTATAATAGTCGTGGTTGAGAAACTCCTTATTGACCTGAAGGATTTTCTCATCGTCGCAGAAGATGTATGTGATCTGCCCGAGTATGCGGCCATGAGCTTTTGCGACCGCATCGAGCCATCGCTCGAGGCGATCGCCCTGAGTGATGCCGGGAAGCTCAACTCCGTCGGCCAACAATTGAATTCGATACTCCATAATTAGGGATATTACTCACAAATGTACGAATTTTTTGATTGCTCGGCGCATCTACGGTTCTGAAATTTTTTCGGCACAAAATCAGCAACAATGATTTAGGGTGTTTACGCTCTGTATATCTTTACTTTACACGGATTTTAAGCCGCTGAGAATTGAATGAAACTTACCGAACCGTGAAGTTGGTCGGGCGAAGCTACGGATTTTCGGTTAAAAAATAGTATTTTTGTGTACCATCAAATCTGACCACACATGAACACCTACAACCCCGCCGATGCCTCGGTACAGATCTACTGCCAGAACACCAATTCGTATCTCAGCGTGCCCGGAGGGTCATCACTCCTCGACATATATAATATAGTAAAGGATGAGATCGACTTCGACCCGGTCAACGCCCGAGTGAACAACAAAGCTGAAGATCTCAACTTCCGGGTGTACGCTCCGAAGACCGTCGAGTTCATGCCGGTCACCTCCGATTCGGGCTACCGCACCTATATCCGCTCTCTCTGCATGATGCTCTACCATGCGGTCAACGCTCTCCTGCCGGGATGCAATATCCGCATAGCCCACTCGCTGTCGAGAGGCTACTACTGCCTGATCGAGGGTGCGGGTGATAAACCCGATGAGGCTCTCGCCGAAAAACTTGAAGCACACATACGCTCACTGGTGGAACGCGATCTGCCATTCGTGCGCCATGAGCTACGCACTTCCGACGTGATCGACATATTCGAGAAGCAGGGACTGAAGTACAAGGCTCTCCTGCTTGAAACCACCCACGAGCCTTACTCGGCGTTCTATGAGCTCGACGGCCTCTGCGACAGCTATTACGGCGCCTTAGTGCCGCGCACCGGCCAGTTAGGTGTATTTCGTATTATACCATACGAGGATGGTCTGCTCCTCTTAGGCCCTGACCGTCAGAACCCGACGATACCGGCCACTCCTGTTGAACAAAAGAAGATGTATAAGGCATTCACCTCGTATCAGGCATTCAATTCGATAGTGGGTGTGAAGACTGTGGGCGAGATGAACCGTGCGGTGGAGAAGGGTGAATCGCCTATGCTTATCAATGTGGCCGAGGCGCTTCACAACAACCGCATAGCCACGATAGCCGACGATATCACGGAGCGATTCGGGCGCGGCGATGCGCGCATCGTACTCGTGGCCGGACCATCGTCGTCGGGCAAGACTACTTTCACCAAGCGCCTTGCCATTCAGTTGATGACCAACCTGATAACACCTGTGATGATATCGCTTGACGATTACTTCGTAGATCGCCACAAGACACCTGTTGACGAAACGGGCGACTATGACTACGAATCGCTCTACGCGCTCGATCTGGAACTCTTCAACGAGCACCTCAACGCGCTGCTTCGCGGCGAGGAGGTGGAACTCCCCTACTACAATTTCGAGACCGGTTCGCGCGAATTCCGCGGCAACAAGATTCGCCTCGCGCCGGATTCGATTCTACTTATCGAGGGCATACACGGCCTGAATCCGGAACTGACGGCCGGCGTCGACGCCCGTATGAAGTATCGCGTGTATGTATCGGCTCTGACCTCAATCGCTATCGACTACCACAACTGGATACCCACGACCGACAACCGCCTGCTGCGCCGTATGGTACGCGATGCCCGCTACCGAGGTGTGGCGCCTGCAGAGACGATCCGCCGCTGGGCGAGTGTGCGCCGCGGTGAGGAGAAGTGGATCTTCCCCTATCAGGAGAATGCGGATGCGATGTTCAACAGCTCGCTGCTCTTCGAACTCGGGGTGATGCGCCACCGCGCGGAGCCGCTGCTTGCCCGGGTGCCCCACGATATTCCGGAGTATGCCGAAGCGGCACGTCTTCACCGATTCCTGTCGTACTTCACACCAATTTCGGAGGAATACATACCATCCACGTCGCTCATACGCGAATTCCTCGGCGGCAGTTCGTTTAAGTACTGATATACGGCTTGTTTTCGGGTTTTAATGATAGCCAGAAGCTATACGTCGCCCGACGTATGCAATGATGAGGATGGCGGTAAAATTTATCTGCCACCAGAAGAAAAATAGTGGGCTAAAAATAAGAATGTCATAAATTTTAATCCCAACTATTCTTTCACATTGGAAAAGAAGGGGAGGGATCCCCTATACTTATGCAAAATTGACGATCTGAGCAATCTCCGCCCGAAAAATAAACAGGGAGTTGTTAAACGCCTGCAAGCGACAATAACACCGTTGAATTCACCATCGTATCCGATGTAGAGGAAACACATGAGAAGAAGTATTATTCGATAGTTAAATATTGGTGTCCGGTAAACATATTATACTACCTATTGATATGGATTTTAAGGATTGACAAGTCCCCTATTATAAAGGATAGGTCGGCTGTCCGATAAAATTAAGCCACTTCAATTAAGCTTTAGTTGGTCTATAATGCTTTATTGGTCTGTTTCCAGCTCTTACTACGGATTTTTACATCAAAATAGAGTCTCTATATGTCTGATATATCGGCTGTCCGGAGAAAAAGAGTCTTCAAATTTCAGTTTTAAGTTTTACCGGACACCAATA
>CAMWUX010000038.1 GCA_947177605.1 uncultured Porphyromonadaceae bacterium | reverse complement strand
CCGGTACTATCCAGAACGACATCCTCAAGGAGTTTATGGTGCGCAACACCTATATATATCCCCCGGAATTCTCGATGCGTATTATCGCCGACATCTTCGAGTATACTTCGCAGAATATGCCTAAGTTCAACTCGATCTCGATCTCCGGCTACCACATGCAGGAGGCCGGTGCTACCTGCGATATCGAGTTGGCATACACTCTGGCTGATGGTCTGGAATATCTCCGTGCAGGCGTCAACGCCGGTATGGATATCGACGCATTCGCACCCCGTCTGTCGTTCTTCTGGGCTATCGGTATGAACTTCTTCATGGAGATAGCCAAGATGCGTGCCGCCCGTATGCTCTGGGCCAAGATCGTCAAGCAGTTTAATCCGAAGAATCCCAAATCACTCGCTCTGCGCACACACTCGCAGACATCCGGCTGGTCGCTCACCGAGCAGGATCCCTTCAACAACGTAGGACGTACATGTATCGAGGCCATGGGTGCAGCCTTAGGTCACACCCAGAGTCTGCATACCAACGCACTCGACGAGGCTATCGCACTGCCTACCGACTTCTCCGCACGTATCGCCCGCAATACCCAGATCTACATCCAGGAGGAAACTATGATCACCAAGCAGGTTGACCCCTGGGCCGGTTCGTACTACGTAGAGGCTCTGACCAACGAGATCGCTCACCGCGCATGGGAGCACATCCAGGAAATCGAGAAGCTCGGTGGTATGGCCAAGGCTA
The DNA here is from genome assembly GCA_947177605.1 of uncultured Porphyromonadaceae bacterium. GTDB lineage: Bacteria > Bacteroidota > Bacteroidia > Bacteroidales > Muribaculaceae > Paramuribaculum. The sequence goes on along the minus strand of CAMWUX010000038.1, from coordinate 7,995 downwards.
TCGAGACAGGTCTTCCTAAGCTGCGTATCGAAGAGGCTTCAGCCCGCACACAGGCTCGCATCGACTCCGGTCGTCAGACTATCGTAGGTATCAACAAGTATCGTCTTGACCATGAAGATCCTATCGACATCCTCGAAATCGACAACACCGAGGTACGCAAGGAGCAGATCGAGCGTCTTAACGATGTTAAGGCCCACCGCGACGAAGCCAAGGTGCGTGAGGCTCTCAATGCCATTACCGAATGCGTGCGCACCAAGAAGGGCAACCTCCTTGACCTTGCAGTGAAGGCAGCCGGTGTACGCGCTACACTCGGTGAGATTTCGGATGCCTGCGAAGAAGTAGTAGGCCGTTATAAAGCAGTAATCAGAACTATATCAGGCGTGTATTCCAACGAAACCAAAAACGACGCTGACTTCCAGCGTGCTCAGCAGATGTGTGAAGAATTCGCCAAGCGCGAAGGCCGTCAGCCCCGTATCATGATAGCCAAGATGGGTCAGGACGGTCACGACCGCGGCGCCAAGGTAGTGGCTACCGGCTATGCCGACTGTGGCTTCGACGTGGATATGGGACCGCTGTTCCAGACCCCGGCTGAGGCAGCCCGTCAGGCAGTGGAGAATGACGTCCACATCCTCGGCGTAAGTTCGTTGGCAGCAGGTCACAAGACTCTGATTCCTCAGGTGATCGAAGAACTGAAGAAACTGGGTCGTGAGGACATCATGGTTACAGCCGGAGGTGTAATCCCCGCACAGGACTACGACTTCCTCTATCGCGCCGGCGTAGCAGCAATCTTCGGCCCCGGTACCCGCATCCCAGTATCGGCTATCAAGATGCTCGAACTCCTCGCTCCCGAAGAATAATCTCGATTATACCGATAATAAAAGCGGTGGCAATCTCAGTTGATTGTCACCGCTTTGCTATTGATATCTGAATCTTTACTTGAGGGTGCCTTGCTCGGCTTGCTGGATCATCTGATGATCGGCCGTGATGTAGATTTCGACGCGACGATTCTGTGCGCGACCTTCTGCTGTATCGTTGCTTGCGATGTAGTCGGTCATTGGTTCGCCGGTGGCCGCCAGACGCGATGCTGCTACGCCCGAGTTGATAAGGAAGTCCTTCACTGCATCGGCTCGACCTGTGGCTACGCGCTCGTTGACGGCCATTGTACCGGTATTGTCGGTGAATCCGAATATCTGCACGTTAGTGTTGGGATTGTTGATGAGCGATGTCGCAAATTCGGTGAGGTCGTGACGGGATGAGGAGTTGAGGGTGGTGCCGTTGGTAGGGAAGAGGATACCGCCATTGAAGGTGACTTTGATGGCCTGCAGACCATTCTGGTCGGTGACTGTCTCGACTTGAGCGCGTTCGGCAAGTTCACGCTGGAGTTCTTCTTTCTGCTTATCCATCTTACGGCCGATAAGAGCACCGGCTCCGGCGCCTACTGCCGCTCCGATGGCCGCACCTATGCCGGCGCCTTTGCCTCCACCGATGAGCGCTCCGATGCCGGCACCTAAAGCACCGCCGCCGCCGCCGCCGATGAGCGAACCCTTAGCGAGATTATTCATGGAGCAACCTGTTGGTATCAACATGCTTAAACAGAGGAGGGAAACGGTAAGGATTTTTGACTTTTTCATTTTGGTTATGGTGTTTGAGTTATACATTCAGTTTTGGGAGTATAGCATTATAACACGAATTGCGAACGGATTGTTGTGAGTTGACAAAATTTCATTAATTTTGTGTCATAAAAATATACCGATTCTATGCCGAAAAGGGAAAATTTATTCAATTCGTCGACATTTGGCTCATCGTCGTTGATTTATCATCTTGGCGCTCTGTTGGCTGTTACAGCATGGGGCATTGCTTTTATCAATACGAAAGTATTGCTCAATGCCGGAATGAGTGCTGTAGAAGTGGCTGTGTATAGATTCGCTATTGCATATATATGCATATTTCTTATATGCCCGTTCCCGCTCCGGGCCCGTTCGATATCGGATGAATTGAAGTTTGTTCTGGCTGGCGTATGCGGCAACTCGATATATTTCATCGCAGAGAATACAGCGTTGAAATTCACGCTTGTGAGCAATGTGTCGCTCATCGTGGCTGCATCTCCTATCCTTACGGCTCTGCTGATAGGATTCATGTATAAGAGCGAAAAGCCTACTCGGGGATTTATGATCGGTTCGTTTATAGCGATGGTGGGTGTGGGCTGTGTGATATTCAACAGTAGTTTCCAGTTGTCAATGAATCCGTTGGGCGATATGCTTGCGCTGCTTGCGGCCCTATGCTGGGCGATATATTCGATTGTGTTGCGACCGCTGAATGCTACCTACAACGTGTGGTTCATCACAAGGAAGACGTTTTTTTATGGCCTGATCACGGCTCTGCCGTTTCTTGCGCTCGAACCGCGTCTATGTGGGTTAGATGTGCTCATATCTCCGCGTGTGTTTCTGAATCTCGGGTTCCTGGCGCTTGTATGCTCGGTGGTAAGTTATGTGTTGTGGACAAACGCAATCAAGCGTATCGGTGTGGTTAAGAGCGGCCTGTATATATATGTTAGCCCGATTGTGACGCTGGTGGCTTCAATACTTTATCTCGGCGAGCCGTTGTCGGTGATCGGTCTGTCGGGGTGTGCGCTTATCATTATCGGTATGGTGTTGAGCGACAAGCTATCGCGGCGAGGAAGCTATTGAAGGAAGTCTATTTCCTCGACGATCTGTCTGGCTATACCAGCCGTAAGATTATCATTTTTTAGCATTTCAGATTCAGCTATGGAGCGAATCTCCGTGGCATGTGCAGCGATATGGTGCCAAAGCAGCCGCATGGCTGCGTAGCGCAACAAAGGGGAGTCGTTGGCGGCCCATTTCATTCCCCACAGATAGGCGTGAGGGGAGTGGCGAATCAATGAATGGCAGAGAGAATCAATAATTTCGGTCGACGGTGATTGTGTGACCATCAGCGACGCATCGTCGGAGGTAAGGGATGCGGCATCGAGCAGCATAGGAGCGAGTAGCATACTCTCGCGGGTAGATGAATTGTCCCACAGCCATTTGGCTAAGTCGGGACGCACTCCGAGTTCGGCCGCGATATCTTTGATCTGGGGGAGATTTAGCCCGAAAATAATTTTGAAAGGGGAGCCCCCGCGGCGCAGAGCATCGGCGATAATGCCGTTGCGCATCGCGAAAAATCGGCGCTTTATCTGCTGAAATTCGTTGAATTCTGTCATAGCGACCACAAAGATACTCAACATTATCTAATAAATCCCCATAAATATAAGTGTTAAATTATTTGTATACATATATTATTATGTTTAATTTTGTTGCACCAATGAAAAACTCTGAGAATCAACCTTAGAGATCTAAGCCATCATTATTATCTACGACAAATACCAATCTATATCAATCAATATTTTCACATTTTATGCAAAAACTTTTACCCCCCCCCCATGAAGTATCTGCTATTCAATAGATTAGCCATAAAGGCTAAACTCTTGTGTGTAGCAATATTCTTTGCGGGCGCCCTCTCTTCGGGCTCATCGCTCTACGCACAATCGGTTGCGTTTCCGTCTATGTCGCAACCCGGTACCGCCCAATTGACCACGGCTGATGACGGTATTTACACTTTGTCGAACGATATGCTTTCCGCTTCATTCAAGAGCGAAAACGGACATATCACCTTTGAAGGCTGTGAGGAACTCGGCTTAAAACCCGGCACCGAGATCTTCAATGTGACTCTCGGCACAGGCCAATTCGTAAAAGCGTCCGAGATGACCCTTAACTCGATCGAGACGGAGACCCTCTCGGCCGATCCCAATGCGACCATAGGCTCCGAGCGCTACGCCGGTAAAGCTCTTACGGCAGAGTTTACTTATGGTGATCTTAAATTCAAGTGGCAGGCAGTGCTGCGCGATGATTCGCACTATCTGCGGACTATACTGACGCTTACTGCAAATGCCGACGTGGCCATGCACTCCATCGTGCCGATGTATTATCAGATGGCGGCCGATGAGGCTCCTGCTGTAGTTGGCAATACCCGCGGCGCAGTGCTCGCATCCACCACTATGTTTGCCGGTCTGGGGACTCCTACCGGTATCAATACAGTAGTGGAACCCACATCCGACAAGGCTGAATATGTGGCCGATGCCGGCTTCTCATACAATTCCTGGAGCTCGGATACATCCGGCGATACCCAGCCGGCCAATCCTAATTACTGGAAGTGGGTGCCCGGAGATCAGACACCGACCGGGATAATTGCACTCGGGTTTGGCAACAGTGATATTCGCGGTAAGCGTGGTTTCGTGGTTTTCGGCTCGGCCGGGACACACACCGCAACCTTCAAATATTCCAACGGTTCTCACGGTCTCAATGTAGTAGGAGTAGACCTCGTAGATGCCAAGGGTAAAGTCGTCGCCTCGGATTATCACATCGGTTTCACCGGCGGTATGTCGACTGACAATGTATTTAGCCTCAATGTGCCCGCCGCCGGTACATATCTCGTGCGTTATTTCGTGGAGATCCGCACCGAGACCATCACCGCCAACGGTACCATCACCTGGTCGCCGTCGGTATCCGCCGGATCGGGCACAACAGTTGCCTTTACAGCTTCCGCCGATTCGGGTTTCTCCTTCAATTCATGGAGCCCCGATACCGATGATATCTTTGCAACCGGTGTGCTCAGCACTCCGAACTACTGGACTTGGGTGCCCGGGTCGGAAACACCTTCGGCCGTAAGCGCTCTTGACCGTAATTCAACATACTATATCCGCGGCAAGCGCGGCTTCGTAAATATCCCCAATGCAGGTAGCCACAGTGTAACTTTCCAATACACGGATGGCTCTCATGCGCTACATCCCTTAGGTCTTGACCTGATTGACTCCGAGGGCAATGTGGTAGCCTCCGACTATCACGTAGGCTCTACCGGCGGGAGCTCAAGCAACAATACATATACCTTGAACATACCTACGGCAGGTATCTACTATGTGCGCTACTATATCCAGGTACGTACGGAGACCGTAACCTCTTCGGGTAATATCACCTGGTCGCCGGCAGTGACACAGGCCACTGGTTTCCCGGTAGTTTCGGGCGGCGGTGATGGAGAAGTAGAAGGAGAGGATGAAAACGCCAACGTGCGCTATATCCAGGGGCTTTGGAGCCGCCACGCCACACTCGAGGCCGGCAAGAGCTGGACTGTAAGCGCAGTCGTAGGCCTTATTGCTCCGAATCAGGCCCGTCGTTCGTTCCTTGCCTACAGCGAGCGTGAACGCGCAGTGCCCTGGCGTCCCTTCCCACTCTATAATTCATGGTACGAACTCAATATCGACCGCAACAATTCGCCGACATACGACGGCCATATGACGACTCAGGACTGTGTGGGAGTAGTAGAGCAGTGGAAGCGCAACCTGTTTGACCCTTACAACGCAGCCATCAAGGCATTTGTATGGGACGACGGCTGGGATGAGTACGGCACATGGGGCTTCAATAAAGGCTTCCCTAACGGATTCAAAGAACCCTACGAACTTGCCCGCGAGTACGGTACGGGTACAGGTGCATGGCTCGGCCCCGTAGGCGGTTATGGTAACTCGGGCAATCTGCGCCGTCAGTACTGGACAAACAAGGGAGGTATGCAGTTGAGCAATCCCGCATATCACAAGGTATTCCTTGATGCCTGCCAGAATATGGTTGAAAACTATGACTTCTGCTTCTTCAAACTCGACGGTATCAGTGCGCAGTTCAGTTCTGTAGGCCCGGATGCCGGTTATACGGGCGAAGAGAATGCCGAAGGTATCATCGATGTACTCCAATCTGTACGCGAGATCCGTCCGGACATGTTCTTCAATACTACCGTAGGTACATGGGCTTCTCCCTTCTGGTTCCACTATACTGATGCAGTATGGCGTCAGGAAGGTGACTGGGGTAATATCGGCAATCAGGGCGATGACCGCGAGCGATGGATCACTTACCGCGACCGTCTCGTATATCAGAACTTCGTGCAGAATTCGCCTCTGTGTCCGATCAATACTCTTATGACCCATGGAGTAATCCTCACAAGCTATGGTGATGTATCGAAGACCATGAACTACGATGGTATCGTGCGCGAACTTCGCTGCGCATTCGCCTGTGGTTCGGGTATGGTCGAACTCTATTGCGACGCCGCACTTCTCAACTCAATAAATAATGGCGCCCTGTGGGGCGACATCGCAGAGTGTATCAAGTGGCAGGAAAAGAATGCCGATGTGCTTCCCGACACACACTGGGTTGGCGGCAATCCCTGGGACGGCTCGAAGGCCAATGTGTATGGCTGGGCTTCCTGGAATGCCGACGGCTACGGCACGCTGGCTCTGCGCAATCCATCGACATCGACTCAAACCTTCACCTTCACCCTGCGCGACGTGCTTGAAATCCCCGCATACGAAACTGCAGGCTATTCACTGGTGAAATCTTTTGCAAGTCAGAACGATCTCAATGGCATTATGGAGAATGTGAATATCAATCTCGATACTCCGATCACGGTAACCCTCCCCGGATCGTCGGTATACGTATTCGATGCTACTTCCTCCGATAATCTGGCTGGAATATCCGATGTGGTAGTGGATGAATCCGGTAAAGATGATGAGGTAAGCGTTGACCACGCCTCTTATACCTATGACATTCTCGGACGTCGATACACGACAGGGAATCTCGCTCCCGGTGTATATATCCGCGACGGCAAGAAGTTTATGGTGAAATAAGCGGATAGGATTCCGAGAATAATTATTATACTTGGCAGCCTCCGACTCTTATGGGTCGGAGGCTTGTCGTATCACTTAGGCTTGGGTTTTGACACCGATAATTGCATATTTGGCGTCAAGATGCTAACTTTGTGGTCATATCAACTTAAAAACGCACGCATTAATGCTAAGAGTCGTCATAACATCGCTACTCGGTATGTTTTGCATGGCGTTGGTAGCCAATGCCAATGCCGCACCGGAGACGCTTCCGATAATAACTGTCAACGGAAAACAATATTACAGCTACACGGTGAAGCCCGGCGAGACGGTGTATTCCCTCTGTCGCCGGCTTGGTGTGACCCGGGAGCTGCTTCTGGCTGTGAATCCTTCGGTAGCCGAAGGCCTTAAGGCTTATCAGGAAATACTTATACCTGCTGAAACCAGACAGACCGTAAAAACTCATACCGTACAGAAAGGTGAGACTGCGTATGGTATCAGTCATCAGTACGGCCTTACGCTTGATCAATTCTACTCACTCAATCCTCAGGCTATCGACGGATTGCGTCAGGGCGAGGTAGTGAAGGTGGCTATGGATGATCCGGTCGTTCCGATTGCAGAACCCGTGGTCGCTCCAGCCCCAAAGGTGGTAACTGCGGGTAATACATATAAGGTGCAACCCGGCGACACGTTCTACGGCATATCGCGTAAGTATGGTATCTCGGTTGAGGAACTGCAGGCTGCCAACCCGGGAGTGGGTATGCTGGTAGAGGGTACGGAGATCAATCTCCCTCAGGGCTGTGACTTCGAATTGTCTCCAAGCTATCAGATGCTCTCATCGTTTGTCAATGCCGATACTAATGCCGATACCATATACATAGCAGTACCTCTGGAATTTACGCGTAATGAAAAGCCTGACATACGCTCTGTCGACTTTTTGCGAGGCATGATGATGGCAGCCGATAGTCTGCGCTCTTATGGCAAACCGATAGCTCTGCTGGTTTACGATATCGCGTCGGCCGATTCGAATATCGAGGCCGTGCTTGCCGATCCAAAACTTAAGAAAGCCAAGGTGATCGTGGGGCCGTTTGGAGCCGAAGCGTTCAAGCGGTTTGCTGATTTTGCAAGCGATAACGGCATCTACATTATCAATAATTTCTTAATCAAGGATGAGTCGCAGCGGACCAATCCCTTTGTGATGCAGTCGTCACTGCCCCATGATCTATTTTACACATATACACATCAGACGCTGCCCACGAACACTAGGGTGTAGATCTCGGGGGTCGCCGGATCATTAA
>CAMWUX010000037.1 GCA_947177605.1 uncultured Porphyromonadaceae bacterium | reverse complement strand
TACACCCTAGAGTTCGTCGGCTGCTTCAGTTGTGTTTAAGAGACAGCAGAAATCTCACGATCGACATTAACGGGTCGGTAACAACTATCCGATGTGACAAAAGCGAGGACGGCTACGCTACAATCAACATAAATAAAGACGACAACAAGACATATCAGCGTTGGATATTGGAAAGCTATGAAAATACTATGGAGCGGATTTCCGTTGCGGCTGCCAGACGCATTGCGGCGGAAGAATACAACCACCACTCATCAAATCTGCATAGTTTCTTCCCCACACTTATTACACCCGGTTATGGCTGCGTACTCCATGCTTCTGTCGAACTCGATAAAAGCCGCAACCATATGCTCACCACACCCCCAAAAGTCTTTGAGCGTTTAGCCGACACAGTAATCCGATTAGCGGAACGAGTAAAAAAACTCCGCTCAGACAACCCGACATGGGAAGCTTACGATATTTTATTCTCGAATTCTTCCGTAGTGAATCTGGGCAAACAGTGGGAGCAATTTATCTCTATAATAGATGATGCGCGGCGCAACATGGGTTTCTGTCCTTCTGCATTAGGCTCATACCTGCCATTGAAAGAGAGCGTAAGAATTTCCGAAGGATTCTCGTCGTGGGTAGAAAATAGTGATACCGATTTCCCAGCATTTAACAATGTGATTAAGCACGGCTACTCGTATTATCAAATAGCACCTACATCAATTGAGAATTTTCAAGAAAAACTTTACGCCTTTTCTTCGCAAAACATTGATTTGGCACTAAGGGCCGAATTTATAAAAGCCATTGCGGAAGCCGTTCACGACAAAAATAACAATTATTACAAATCTATTGATCTCAACATTCCCCTATTAACTGATTCCGAAGGAATAATCATCCGAGAAACTGCACATATTTTTTCGGGAAGAAAAAATAAAATTCCAAATATCCTTTCATTAAAGATAGTGGATACCGAATTAGTACCAAAATTAAAAGGACTCCTTAAAGAGCAATATGAGGACTTCGCGATACAGAATAATAGAGATCCGAATGAATCTGATGAGCGAAAACTAGTGGCCTATCTCAGAAAAATAACCAAAGTAACCACTACCGACTTTAATGATATAAAGGAACGTCTGACTATTGCGTCTATGAAACCGCACACCATTGATGATGACAAAGATATTATCTGCTATCTATTTAACGAATATAAATCTAACACGAGATTTGAATTTAAGACGCAGGAACCGCTTCATTTACTTAATACTTCCGGTCGCCCTACCCAAATCTGCACTCTACTTTATCATGAACATGACGGTGATTGGGCTACCCTAGTAAGAGATTGGAGTGAATCAACCGGTAGTTCATCGGAGGAAACGCAGCAATTTATGGTCAACGTGCTGAAGATGTCCACTCATGTGCCATTGAAAATGCTACCTTGGAGCTACAACGGCTACCTGGAAGCGATGGGTTATCATCCACGGCAATTCGAAGTGGAGGAAATAAAGACGTCTCCCACTTACAACTTCGGGAAGAGCTATGTAGTCGATGAAAACTGGATGATGATACATTCATATTCCGAAATTATCAACCAGTTACTTGCCGATAGACATGCATATAATACCGTAGTTAAGAATCCTTACGAAATATATTATAAAGCACAGAAATACATATACCCTGTTCCTCAGACATGCTCTCCGGCCGCTTATTCCATCAGGGAGATTAAGGGATCGCTTGACAACTTCATTATAAGCACATGCACATGGGTAGATGAGGAGAAATTCGATCCGGAGGAATTTGACAAGGACCGCCTGCAACCATTGGCCGTTGCTTTAGGTGCAAAGTGGAATGAAAATTCACTTAGCACCGAGGAAATATACAACCTTGTATCAACAACTCCCAAGCAACGACACATTGACAAATACCAGGAATATAAGGATTTGTTATCAAAAAAGGATGGAGCAACGCCTCCATCAGATCTAAAGGTATGGGCTACATATCGCGGTGCTTTACTCGACGACAAAGTCGCGGCGTCTGATTGCTTCTATGCCGACAATCCTCTACCTGTGGCCATATCCGACAAGCTGAAATTGTTTGATATAGGGCGACGCGTCGGAGAGGATAATGTAAACATTCTTTTTGGTGTACGTAAAGCTACATCTATTATCACCACGCCTATCATTGATGACACAAAAGCCTTGAAGGATCTACAAGAAATGATCCGTGATTCGATATACTCACGCCAAATGATGTTGCTTGCTGCCAGATGTCAACGTATATCCAAAACCAGCATGCGACGAGAGCAGGCCAATATTTTAAACAAAATTGACATCAGAGTATATTCCGAAATGAATTTTTCTTTTCAACTGCCTGATGACGACATCAAAAGAGAAGAAAAATTAGATCTCGGAGAGTTTATTCATGACAGCGGCACTCAATATCGATATTTCCTTGTATACCGAAACACCAATTTCACATCAGACATCACTCTTGTGGAAATAGTGGCCGGTATACTGTGTCACGCATTTAAACTCGACGGTAGCGACAACCACAGGAAATTCTACGATATACTCCGAAGAGATCTGGATGAGCTCAACCATATAGCTAAACAGGACTACTCGGAGGAGTATACAACTGACATTAGGAATCTACTATCGGGCGATGGTACTTCACAACCCATAATCAGGAAGATTCCATTCGATAGTCTTATGCCCGCAATAATGACAATCACAAATCATCGGATTGGATTATATCACAAAGAATGCTTGGACGACACATCCAAGCAGTTGGGATACTTCAATGCTTTCAGTAAAATCAAGCACGATACCGTAGCGCAATGTCGTGAATGGTTTAAAAGCGTCAAAGATAAAATTCATAGCATAGATGAATTAAAACGAGCCCTATTCAAACACGTGGGGTTGCCTGAAAACCAGAAAGCAATCACTGACACACCGGCCATGGACAAGGACGCCATCGAGTGGTTTGATGCAACCTATGCATCTCCGTTCCAAGCTCAAAACGAATTAGGTGACTATTACTCACTTCTGTTTTTCCCCGGCCGGCTCGAAGAGATAAAATCCATATTAAGCAATACCCCAGATACCGATAATGATCCTGAGGAATCACAGGAGACAGGCGCTCAATTAAGTTTATGTCAAGGTAAAATCAGTAAGCCTGAGTCACATAAAGCAACGCAAAACGACACAATAAAAACGCACAAAACGCATAAGCATTCAAAAGAACAAGCCATTAGAGGCAGAGTAGCAGAAGAAAAAGTACGGAAATATCTCACAGCGCAAGGGTATACGGTATTCAAAGTTTCAAGCAACACAGACCCTCTGCATAACGACAAAGCACACTACGATATGCTGTATGAGAAAGATGGCAGGACGCATTATGTAGAGGTAAAGAGTACCACCGACGGCATTATACACTTATCTGCTGCTGAATATGTATTTGCCGACAAAAATGCTCCTAACTACGACTTATACATTGTCTGCAACGATAAACTGGCCGTATTTGAAAATGCATCCGACATTATTTCCCGAAACACAACTCCGGAGGGATATATAATGAATTTTGAATTAGATGAAGAATAACTTCGTCCGGATTATCCAACCAGATGCGATTGGATGTCGAGGGCGACGGAGTCGGCGGTGTTTGGGCCGATCACTCGGTCGGCGTGCCGTTTCACTTCGTCGAGGGCGTTGGACACGGCCACGGATTCGTCAGCCACGGCCATCATCGGCAGGTCGTTGAGATTGTCGCCATAAACTGTCAGGCTGTCGGCTTTGGTCATCTCTTTCAGTCGCTCCACAGCACTTGCCTTGCTCACGCCCGGCGCAAAGATCTCCAGATAGCCCACCTGACGGTTGAACGCGTCGGGATAGCATGAATAGGAGCAGTCAACGGTGGCGGCAATACGCTCTGCCGCGCGTTTGATACTATCCATATCACCAACTGCAAACATCAGCACGATCTCGCGGCGCTTCTCCACAGGCAATTCGCCGCCGGGAAGATGATAGATGCGTTTGAGGGGCAGCCGGCTACGCTCCTCCATAAATTTCCGTTCCTTGGACGACATCTCCATACCGAAGTGGTAGCAATATACTATCGGCGAATCTTCGCTTATCGAATAATAGAAGGGCGATATGCCTTCCTCGCGAAGTGTCTGCGCCACGCTCTCTACAGTAGATTCAGCGTGATAGCGGATATTGAGATACCGGCGTGCGGCGCGTTCCCACATAGCGGCTCCGGTCATCACTATGGTCGGAATAGTGGTATAGGTATAGGCAAGCAATTGTTCCACAGTGGCAGGAGTGCGGGCGGTAGCCACGCTGATAAGTGCGCCATCCCGGCTTAGTGCTGATATAATTTCGGCCGAGTGTGGCGACACACGGCTGTGGCAATCGAGCAGCGTTCCGTCGAGATCGGTTATAAACAGGCGACTCATCGGCACAGTGGTAATTGGATTCGGAATGTGGTGCCTACACCAGGCTCAGATTCACTTACGCAGATCTGACCACCATGGTATTGCTCTACGATGCGCTTGGCGAGCGTAAGGCCAAGGCCCCAACCGCGCTTCTTGGTGGTGAATCCGGGATTGAACACCTGCTTGCGCATCTTGCGCGTCATACCTTTGCCGGTATCAGTCACCTCTATCACGGCGATGTGCCCCTCGTTATCTGCCCGGAGCGATACAGCTATCGAACCTCGCGCCTCCATAGCGTCGACGGCATTTTTGATAAGGTTTTCCATCACCCACTCGATAAGCGGCACCGACACATTGGCCGACAATTCACGATCGGGCAGATCGATACTCAGGTCGATGCGCGAAGATATGCGGCCACGCATATATGCCACCGAATTACTCAGCACTGAGTTGAGCGATGCGCACTCCATCTGCGGCTTGGATCCGATCTTGGAGAATCGGGAGGCAATCGTCTCAAGCCGTCGCAGATCCTTATCCATCTCGTCAAGCGCCTCCGGATCGGCAGGGCCGGTGGAGCTGCGCAGCATCTCCACCCATGCCATAAGCGATGATATGGGAGTGCCGAGCTGATGAGCCGTCTCTTTCGACAGACCCACCCACACCTTGTTCTGCTCGGCGCGCTTGGTGGAGTTGACTGCAAAATAGACTATGAGCACAAACACCACCATTACCGCAAGCAAGATATACGGATAGAGGCTAAGATGACGGAGCAGATTGGAATCCTCATAGTAGAGATGTTGCTCCACACCGGGGGCAATGACGATAAGTATATTATTGTCCGAGTGCGCCAGACTGCTCAGTTTGTCAGCCAGAAAGCGGCTGTTGGCCTCCGAATCGAGCGGAGCGTCGGGTTCCGGCAATATATAGTTGCGCTGCTGAAGTATATTGCCGTTGGCGTCGGTGAGCAGCACCGGTATATTATTGTTTCCTTCGATAATGCCGAGCAGAAAGTCGATATTGGCATTGTCGAAGTCGGTCGTGCGGGCTATCTCGCGTGTGGCGTCAGCCCAAATCTGCATGCGGGCACGTTCCTGCACACCGAGATCTTTCACAAGCGAGCCTGAAAAATAGAGGAATACGACGATCACCGCCGCCGAAAGGAGGAGGAACAGGTAAGTACCGTAGCGTCGTATATCGTAGATGTTCACGTAAATAGAAACGAAAGGCGAGGCGCATTATTGTAAATTTTGTAACTTCGCACTCTATATGACACGAATATTCACCCTTTTCGCCATTATTGCGGTGGCGCTCCGTGCGCCCGCACTTACACCTGACTCCACTCTCCGCCTCGACTATGTGCTCGGTATAGCCGGCGGTCATCCGGCCGTGATGCTCCACGAAGTATCGAAACTCGACGGGTGGGGAGGGCGCACCGTCAACCTCGACCGCGCACCGCTACAGGGCAATGGACAGGTAGTTGTGACCGACCAAGTCACCGGACAGACACTCTACCGCCAGCCTTTCAGCACCCTCTATCAGGAGTGGCTCCACTTACCAGGAAGCGACTCACTATCGGTGAGTTTCGAACACACCGTCGAAGTGCCCCTTCCCGATAGGGAAGCTGTGGTGAGCTTAATTCTTTTCGACAACCGCCACGACACTCTCACCACCCACACCTATCTCTACTCCCCGGCCGAAATACTGGTGCGCGAGCGCAAGCGTCCTGATATCCCCCACCGCATACTCCACGCCGCCACTCACCCCTCGCCTATCTCTGTGGCTATACTTGCCGAAGGATACCGCGAGGATGAAGCCGACACTTTCTACGCCGATGCACAGGCATTCGTCGATGAACTGCTCAGTTATGAGCCGTTCTGCCGCTACGCCGACCGGCTTCAGCTCACGGCCATAGCCGCACCGTCGGCCGACAGCGGAGTGTCGTCGCCACAGTCGGGCCGATGGCTCGATACGCCATTCGGATCGCACTTCGATACCTTCCACATGGACCGCTATCTTACATCACCCCGCGTATGGGATATGCACACTGCCGCCGAAGCCGTGCCGGCTGCCCATATCGTAGTGCTAGCCAACACAGACCAATACGGAGGAGGAGGCATCTACAACAATTATGCTCTCACGGCAGCACACGTACCCTTCTTCCGCCCCGTGGCCATACACGAATTCGGCCATAGCTTCGGAGGCCTGGCCGATGAATACTTCTACGACGATGAAATGGACGGCACCTATGCGCTCGATGCCGAGCCGTGGGAACCCAATATCTCCACACTCGTCGACTTCGCATCTAAATGGGAAGGGACGCCGGACACAGGCATATTCGAAGGCGGAGGCTACCGCTCGAAAGGGATATACCGTCCGGCCTATGACTGCCGTATGCGCACCAACGAATATCCGGCATTCTGCCCTGTGTGCCGGGCGTCATTGGAGCGCACCATCCTGTTTCTAACCGAACCGGTCGGGGAATAAGGGACTACTGCTCATCCATCTTCTTGAGAATCTCGCGCAACTCGCTGTCGGTGACAGTGAGCCTACGGCGACATTCGGCCAGAAGCTCCGAGGCGCGCCGGGTGTAGACGGTAAGTAGATCGATGTCGCAGTTGTCGCTCTGCATATTGCGCAGTATCTCCTCCAGTTCGGCGATAGCCTGAGTGTAGGTAAGATCCTTGATTTCGGTAAAGGCGGGAGTATCGGTTGACATATCTATTGTTGGGGGGATTGGATTACTGATGAAGCGGAGCCGTCGGCAAATGTAGTGATGATCCGCGTGCCTTCGGCAAGGTCGGCACTGCTACGTATGGCGTGGCCGTCGGCAGTGCGCGTTATCGTGTATCCGCGGGCGAGAGTAGCCTGCGGTGAGAGTGCGGCCAGCATATCAGCCTGACGCTGCAGGCGTGTCTGTGCACGCTCCACTGCGAGCGCCGACGCTACTTTGAGTGCCGAGACTGCGGCGTCGAGCCGTGCGAGATGCACTGATGTGGAGCGACCTACGGCTCCGGCCAACGAGAGGGCTGCCTGCCGGCAACGAGCCTCGGCACGCTGAAGCGATGCAGCCGGAGCGTTTGCGAGTGTAGATTCGATATAAGCCAATTGGCGCGAAGCCTCGGCTGTAGTGTCGGTGACTGTGCGGAGCAGATCGGAGGCCAGACGATGCAGACGATCCAGCGCATCCTCACCTCGCGAGATGAGCCATTCGGCGGCGGCGGTCGGTGTCTTGACACGCATATTGGCCACATAGTCGAGCACCGTAACGTCGCGCTCGTGACCTATACCGACCACTACGGGGAGTGGAAACTGAGCCACATTGGCTGCGAGAAGATAGTCATCGAACGACACCAGATCGCTCGTGGCACCGCCACCGCGTATTATCACCACGCAGTCCCAATTGTTGGCTTCCGCAGCAATCTCATCGAGCGCGGCAATCACCGACGAGGCGGTGTTCTGCCCTTGCAGAGCGGCCGTAAACAGGCGTGTGCAAAAGCGCAGCCGCGACGGATTATGATAAAGCTGATGTATGAAGTCGCCGTAGCCGGCTGCATTGGCAGCCGAGATCACAGCTATACGCCATGGCACGTCGGGCCATTCAAGAGTGCGGTTGAGATCGGCCACACCTTCGCGCTGCAGCCGCTCAATTATCTCACGGCGACGGCGCTCCACCTCGCCCATCGTATATGAGGGATCGATAGCGGAGATCACAAACGACATACCGTAGGCCGAATGGAAGTTGACCGAGCCGCGCACCATCACCTTCATACCGCTTGCGAGGCGTTGCCCCGTGGCGGCATAGAACTCGGCGCTGACACGCTGGAAGGTGGAAGCCCAGATCACACCCTTAAGCCGTGCGCGCACCTCTCCGCTGTCGGCATCCTTGTCGATCAGCTCCATATAGCAGTGACCGCGGCTGAGACGTGCATCCGACATTTCGGCCGTGACCCATACCTCCGCGAGATCGGGACGCGACAATGCGGCCGCTATGCGGCGGTTGAGTTCTACGAGTGTGAGCGCTCCGGTGCGATTCATCTGAGAGGAGCGAATTTCTTGCCGTTCCACTTATACCGGAGTTCCGGAAGCAGAAGGGGCTCGAGTTTGTCCATCACCTCCTGCGATATTGTAGCCGGATAGCGAAGCTTAAGCGTCAGTACGCCTGAATCATGTGAATACTGGCATACAGAATTTACATACGGAAGTTCCGCCTCAACATATTTACGCTGCTTCTTGCCTTGCTGCGAGAGCCAGTCGCGGAATTCCGGAGCCTTGAAGGCGCGCGCCGTGACATCGACCGTATTGCTGTTGACAATGTTGATATAACTATCGGCCACCGGTACGGTAAGGGTGGATATATACATAGCCAATG
>CAMWUX010000036.1 GCA_947177605.1 uncultured Porphyromonadaceae bacterium | reverse complement strand
TAATAATTATCAGAGTATTGCTGCCTTTTCAGCCTACTTTTTGCATATTAGGCCGCGTTGTCCGTTCAACTCCAATGGGCAAATCCAGAGCCTCTGCTTGTAGAACGGGCAACAGGGTACGGCTCTCACGCTTTTATGTTATTCAACCGTTCCGAGGGGATGCCCGGAGCAGCAAATACATTTTCCGTAATATGCGAAATTTTATTTTTTCATTTGTCGCTGCATTTGTGACAATGTTGGTTACTGCTCAGATCCGATGGAGAAATTCGGTAGACTTAGTAGGCAATCTTAAATTCACGCTCAGTATTGTTGATTGATACACGCTATTAAACGTGAGCGGATGAAAATAAATCGATTCTCAATATTGGCACTGCTATCTTTCCTAATAGGAGGATTAATCTATCTCCTTTTCCGTAGCAATGATCTGTTGATGTTTGATGTACTGAAAAGCACTTCTCCATGCGTATATGATAGATTAACATATCTTCGATTGCTATGCGAGGATGCCAAGTTGCCTGATTTTGCAATATACAATCTGCCAGATGGTCTATGGCTGATTTCGATGCTGTGTGCTGTTCATAGTATTTGGATTAATCATTTACCTTATTTGTGTGGCGTCCTTTGTCGAGTGTTTACCGGCATGGCTATATGTACAGAGTGGATGCAATATGCGGGTTGGCTTCCGGGAACTGCGGATTGGATGGATGTGATTGCCTATGTCGGAGCATTATGTATATATAAATTATTAACCAATCAAAAAATATTAAGTATATGCAGAGAAAAACTAGTATTAAAACAATCATCACCGTGGTGGTTGTAGTTGCATTTTATATTGCAGCTATGGCATGTGACACAACTGAGAGTGTCCCATCAACAAATTATCCGAGTAAGGACACCGGTATGACAGATTCGGCAGACAATACCGATATGGCAATGATTGAGATTACAGACAAACAACAATGAGAATTAAAATTAAAGTGTGGTGCATCTGCGGCACCTTAAGTTTAATATCTATGGGATGTGGCTCGATTGGGAGCGCACTCGTAGAACAGGGTACTAGGTCCGTACAGCAACAGGCTATACCCGACAAGGGTACAAGCACTGCAAATCCCCAATAATGAACACCAGTTATTAATAATTATAAATTACAAAAATGACACTTAAAATGAAAAAAATGCTTGCAGCAGGGTTTTGCTGTATCCTGCTTCTCTCGGGGTGCTCGACGAAGAAGAAAGTTGTGTATATGGAGTTGACTGCACCCGAAGAACGCGGTCTTAATCTGGTTAAAATCACGGATGAATCCAGCGGTAACGTAATAGGAGGTACGTCGTACTATATGGGATCGAATGACCGGACATATGCTCAGAAACGTGTTTCCGGATTCTGTAACGATGCGAACTATACCTGGACCACGTATCCTAATTTGGCTATATCTCCCGACGGGTCCAAGATCGCTTATGTTCAACGAGCCAATGGGACCAATAATGTGATGGTAAAGAATTCATCTGGCCTTGGAACTGTCACTCAACGTACATTCCGCAATGTGTTAGGCGGTTTTTGCTGGGGAGATGACGGAAAGCTATACTTTGCAGACAATAATAGGCCAAATTACTATATTTGCTCTATACCCGCCGACAATGGAACTATGATGTCGCAACACACTACGGGAAATGTTGATGATTCCTTTCCTGTAATATCGCCTGACGGCAATAAACTTTATTTCACACGTTGGCAATCGAATTATGGTCCGTCAATATGGGTGCTTGATATGGAAACCGGTCAACTTGGGTCATGTGCACAAGGTTACAATGCTTGTCCTATTCCGGGAGAAGAAAATACGTTCTATTGTGTGCGCAACTCTTCGCAAGGTCGTAGCGAGATATGGAAAGTAAACTACGCGAATGGCAACGAAAGTCTTGTCCTCAGCAATGTAAATCATGGTTTTACAAATCCTGTACTCAGTCCTGACGGTCGCTGGCTTCTTGTGCAAGGCAACGCCAAATCGGGCATATCCAACGAACAGAACCTTGATATCTTTGCTGTGCGTACCGATGGTAGCAACCTTACGCAACTTACATACCATCCGGGCGAGGATATGTGCCCACAATGGGCTCCTGACGGCAAACGAGTATATTTTATATCGAGCCGCGGTAATAAAGAAGGATGGTATAATGTGTGGAGTATGAATTTCATGCTGCACTAATATATATGTAATTAGCACTTTATTCTGCTTGGCCGGTTGCTTTTCAAGTTACCGGCCTTTATCATAACTCTCCTGATATTTTTTGTGTATGCATAGATACCCAATGCGGTAATTACAGTTGGAAGTGCTGGTAGTCGGGGCGGGTGCGCCAGGAGCCGCCCCAGCGCCAGCCGCGGCGGGTGAAGGCGCGCCATGCGGCGTCGCCACGACGTACGACATAGGGGTTGTCGGCGATCGTGCGGTCGGCCCACTCGCGGGCTGCTCCGGGAACGACTGTGCCACTCTTGCGGTTTACCATAGGGTTGTAGAGCGGGTTGATGTCGACGGCTTTGCCGAGGCTGTGGCGCGAGAGCTTTCTGCTACCGGCTACTGTGCGGTAGCAGAAGCAAGTGGTGTTGTTGGCCGACATTGACCGCTCGTCGTCGGCATCGTAGTCGTCGATGAGTACCATCCGCTCTATGGGATAGCGGGCCGCGAAGAGTTCTCTGAATATGTCGAGCAACTGCCTGGCGACTGAGCGGTGGCACACCATCTCGCCCAGACGAACGGAGCCGTGGCCGTCGAAATGCGGAATAATGAGGTAGCGCAGATCCGACAACGGGATCGGGCAACCTTCGGGATAGGACTTGCCGCGCATCCGCTCAGCCACGGCTTCGGGTATCTCATAACTGCGGAAGGCTTCGAGCAATTGTGGCGTGAGGGTGTCCGCCTCGGCTTCGCTCCAACAGAAGTCGGCGAGGGCGATGCCGGGACGTGCGTCGGTGGGGCGCAGGGCGCTGGCTCCAGTGGCTGTGATAGCCGAGATGAGCAATAAGGTGAGCAATATTTGTCGCATTCGCTTGCAAAGATACTACAATAATCGTAATTTTGTTGAATCACTAATTTTACCGACAAATCATACTATCATGAACATAAGAAGATTTCTCGCCGGCGCCATGACCATGATGGCCGCTATGGCAATCACAGTATCAGCAATGACTCCTATTAAGACGGATGTACCCGAGCGTCCGGCAGGTCAGACACACCTCGTAGGCTTTGCCACGGCTCCGATGGACTCGGTGCGCGTGGGCTTTATCGGTCTGGGTATGCGTGGCTATACGGCCGTGGAGCGGATGCTTCACGTGCCCGGCGCCGTAGTGAAGGCTGTGTGCGATATCGAGCCCGACCGTGTGGCTAAGGTTGAGAAGATGCTTGCCGATGCAGGCCATGCACCTGTGGCTTCCTACACGGGAAGTGAAGATGCATGGAAGGCGCTCTGCGACCGCGACGATATCGACCTTGTGTATATCGTGACCGACTGGGTGAATCATACTCCGATGGCGCTCTACGCCATGGAGCAAGGCAAGCATACGGCTATAGAGGTACCGGCCGCTATGAACCTCGACGAGATATGGGCGCTTATCAACACGGCCGAGAGCAAGCGTCTTCACTGCATGATGCTTGAAAACTGTATCTACGACTTCTTCGAACTCAACACTCTCAATATGGCTCAGGCCGGTCTCTTCGGAGAGGTGCTCCACACCGAGGGCAGTTACATCCACAACCTGGAGGAGTTCTGGCCCTACTACTGGGACAACTGGCGCATGAAATACAATCAGGCTCACCGCGGCGATGTGTATCCCACTCATGGTATCGGCCCTGCCTGCCAGCTGCTCGACATTCACCGCGGCGACCGCATGGCCACCGTAGTGTCGATGGATACGAAAGCCGTAAACGGGCCTGCATACATTGAAAAGAGTACAGGCAAAGCTCCCGAGACATTTGCCAACGGCGACCATACCATGTCGATGATCCGTACCGTGGGAGGAAAGACGATGCATATACAGCACGATGTAGTGAATCCGCGCCCATACTCGCGTATGTATCAGCTTACCGGCACCAAGGGCTTCGCCAACAAGTATCCGACGGAGGGCTACGCCTTCGAGCCTGAGCAGATAGCCGGCGACTCGGTGCCCGATCACGAGAATCTGTCGGCCCACGGCTTCATCTCCGAACAGCAGCAGGCCGCTCTGCTGGAGAAGTACACCCACCCGATAATCCGCGAGGTTGGCGAGGTGGCCAAGAAGGTAGGCGGACACGGCGGTATGGACTACATTATGGATTACCGACTGATCTACTGTCTGCTCAACGGCCTGCCTCTCGATATGGATGTGTACGACCTCGCCGAATGGTGTGCACTGATACCGCTGTCGGCCATCTCGATCGAAAACGGATCCGCGCCGGTGGAAGTGCCCGACTTTACGCGCGGTGCGTGGAATGAGGTGAAGGGCTACCGCCACGCATTCAAGAAATAACGGCCGGCAATAGACAATGAGCCGTACTCACCACTCCGGAGAGCGACTTGCCTCGCTCGACATACTCCGCGGATTTGACCTCTTCCTGCTTCTCTTTCTCCAGCCGGTGGTAGTGGGCATAGGTCGTGCGCTCAATGTCGGGTGGCTCAATGCCGTCCTTTATCAGCTGGACCATGAGGTATGGGCCGGCTTCCGGGTATGGGACATGGTAATGCCGCTGTTTCTCTTCATGGTGGGCACGTCGATGCCGTTCTCCTTTTCAAAGTATCGCACTCCGGGAGTTAGGAGCGGCAGGATATATGGTAAAATACTATATCGTGCAGCGATACTCTTTCTGCTCGGTATGATAGTGCAGGGCAATCTGCTCGGCCTCGATCCCCATAGGATATACATATACAATAATACACTGCAGGCCATAGCCGTAGGCTATCTTATAGCGGCAATGATCTATCTCCATATGGATACGCTCGGACAGATAGTAGCCACTCTCGCTCTGCTGGTAATATACACGGTGCCGATGATGCTCCGCGGCGACTACTCGGTAGAAGGCAACTATGCTTATTCGGTGGATCTTCTCGTGCTCGGGCCTTATCGCGGCGACATCACCTATACGTGGGTGTGGAGCAGCCTCACGTTTGGCGTGACGGTGATGCTCGGCGTCTTTGCCGGACGTATCATCAGAGCCGGATCTAATGCGCGGGCTCGGGCAGGCGCGTACTTGCTCCTTATCGGTCTGCTGCTCGTGGGCGCAGGATGGCTGTCGGGTATGGCAATACCTATCATCAAGCGCCTCTGGACATCGAGTATGGCGCTCTTCTCGGGCGGTGTATGCTTCCTGCTTATGGGATTGTTCTACTACTGGGTGGATGTGCTGGGCTTCACTTTCGGACTCGGATGGGTCAGAATCTACGGTATGAATGCCATCACAGCCTATGTGATAGGTGAGACGATCAATTTCCGCTGCATAGTGGCGTCGCTCACCTATGGTCTTGAGCCACGGCTGGGAGAGAGCGGCTACGATGCCCTGCTCACGGCCGGGAATGCCCTGATCCTCTTCTTCATCCTGCTATATATGTACAGGCGGCGGATATTCGTGAAGATCTGATATATCGGCGATCAGTTGTTGATCTTAAGGCTCATGCCATTGAGTTTGCGGTAGAGGTCGAGCGCGTAGACGTCGGTCATGCCGCTCACGTGATCTACTACAGCCTGAATCTTGCCGAATAGCGTGGGCGCATCGATTTCGTATTGCTGAGGCACCTTGGCCAGCAGAAGTCGCGAATAGTTGAAGGAGGGGTTGCGCACAGCGTCCACGAGTTTTTCGAGCAGAAATGATATGATCGACGTACCGGCCAGATCGATGTCGACAACGTCGGGAGCGCAGTAGATCTTGTTCCACGACAATTCGGCGCATCTATCGTAGGCTGAGCGCAGGCGCGGGGTGATGTGGTCGAGCAGCGTACCTTCATAAGTACCTTTCAGTATCTCCTCTTCACCGGCTATGAAGGCATCGGCGGTAGCCTTGACGAGTGTACCTATCACGGCCGAGCGCAGATAGGCAATCTTCTCGTTGGGATCGTCGAGGCGCGCCATCACCTGCTCCATGTGCTCTATCTTGTCGGCCTCGAAGAAGCCGAGCATCAGGTCGATCACTTTCTGCGTAGGCACCCATCCGAGTTTGTGGGCATCCTCAATATCCATCACTTCGTAGCATATATCGTCGGCAGCCTCCACGAGATAGACGAGCGGGAAGCGGGCGTAGCGTACTTCACCGTTGGGCCCGGGCATAGGCTTAATGCCAAGTTCACTGGCCACTCGCTCGAAGTCGGCAATCTCAGAAGTAAAGAATCCGAATTTGTTTTTCGGGCCCGCCAATGATGACTCGTAGGGGTACTTCACTATCGATGCAAGCATCGAATAGGTCATGGCGAATCCGCCGGGGCGACGTCCCTTGAAGCGGTGGGTGAGAAGGCGGAAGGCATTGGCGTTGCCGTCGAAACGGGTGAGATCGACCCACTGGTTGTCGGTGAGTTCGCTCTTTAGTTCCGCTCCGGGGCCTTCGCTGAAGAAGGTGGCTATGGCTTTCTCCCCGGAGTGGCCGAATGGCGGGTTACCGAGGTCGTGGGCCAGACAGGCGGCAGATGTGATCTCGCCCATAGCGTCAAATTTGTTGACCCACGGCTCGCCTGCATATTTCTCCTTAAGCGCGATAGCGGCCTCTGTGGCCAACGACCGGCCCACACAGGCTACTTCAAGGCTATGTGTCAGGCGGTTGTGCACGAAGATGCTACCCGGTAGCGGAAACACCTGAGTTTTGTTTTGCAGTCGTCGGAATGGGGATGAGAATATCAGTCGGTCGTAATCGCGCAGGAAATCGCTGCGTGTGCCACGCTTGGGATCGTTGTATTCCTCAAGCCCGAAGCGTTTGTCGCATATAAGTCTGTTCCAGTCCATAACTTTACAAAGTTACTCTTTTTCCGCCGTAAATTCAAACTGCCTTTATGGATCAAGGCTGCAGATCGGGTGAGGGCAAAGCAAGCATACGCTCGTAGAGGCCGAGTATCTGGTGGCCGTAGACGGGATTTTGCGCCCAACGGTTGGCCAGATCGTGCCAATTGGTGGCGCATCCGCGGCTCACGAGCTTGAAGCGCGGGTCGACGATCTCCTCACCCTTCGGGAGCGGGTCGCGCGTGGCGTAGGCATAGAGATGTTGCAGTTGTGCGCGCACTCCGTCGTCGACCGTCGGAAACGAGTGCCCTTTCATACCACGTTCGAGCACCCCGAGACCACAATAATTGTGCTGGTCAGGTGTCACGGCCGTGCCACCTTCGAAGCGAAACCATCCGGTCTCTAATATAGCCTGGCAGAATGCCACATCGGCCCGGATACCGTAGAGCTCACCGAGCCGGAAATAAGCCTCGGCTATCTCGATCGGGAAGTCGGGATTGCGTGTAAGCACGAAAGCCTGCATCGTAGCAGCATCCACAAGTATCGGGCCAAATATAGGCTGGATAGTATCAATGATACACTCCGTAGTGTCCGTAAGTACCACCTCCGCGCTGTCGGCTACTTCCCAGATGGAGAAGTCGTCCACATCGGGCTCTATGGTCTGGCAAAACGCCGGGAGCGTGAAGACAACGGCAAAGTATGTGAGCAGACGGCGGATCATCGGGCTTCGGGCGTGAGTGAGAATACCACATACACAGGGCAATGGTCGGAAAGATACAGACCCTCGGCATTACGTCGGTCGATAGTCGTGTAGCTTGCCGGACTGATCGCCCCCCGGTAGAAGATGTAGTCGATGCGGTCGCGCTCCTCCAGCGGTCGACGGTCGAAGTCCTGAAAGGTCCATTCGGGACCGGCGAGGGTAGCAGCTGTCAGGCGTGAATCGGTGAGGAACCCCGGAGTGTCGGCTGATGTAATATCAATTATCACCGGATCTTCAGGTCCGGAATTGAAATCACCCGTCACCACTACGGGAATATCGCGCCCGGAGCGGATAGAGTCGAGCGTCGAGATCACCAGTCGCGCACCAAGTTTGCGGGCCAGCGGCCCTACATGGTCGAGATGAGTATTGAGAGCCAGCACGTCACGGCCTGTCAATCGGTCAGTGAGCCGAGCCCAGGTGGCGATACGCACGCAGGCGCCATCCCAGCCGAGCGACCCCGCTTCCAGAGGCGTGGCGCTGAGCCAGAAGTTGCCGGAGTCGGCAAGAATGAAGCGATCATTGCGAAACCACAAAGCCGCATACTCCCCTTGAGTGCGGCCATCTTCGCGAGCCACACCTACCGAAGTATAGCCGGGTAGCCGCTGCTGCATATCGACCAATTGATTATGCAGCACTTCCTGAGTGCCGAGAATGTCGGGCGCATAGTCTTGTATAGCCTCGCATACGCGATCCACGCGAGTAGGCCACAAGTACGCACCATCGCCCGGATTGGCATAGCGGATATTAAAACTCATCACAGACAGAGAATCGGCCGACGAGGCAATGCCGAATGGAGCTGAAGCCAACAGGAGCGCTAATGCAGAGATTAATCGGAGTATCATAGCGATGGCAATATGAATAAAATTTATGCGAAAATAGCGAAAAAATTGCATAACTCCTTTGCTTACCGAAAAACTTTAGTAACTTTGCACTCGAAAATCGCGAAACATCGACTAAGGAAAGATGCCGGAGTGGTCGATCGGGACGGTCTCGAAAACCGTTGTACCCTTACGGGTACCCAGGGTTCGAATCCCTGTCTTTCCGCAATAAATCACATGCACCCCACATTCGGGGTGCGTTTGATTTATAAGGGATAGAGTGAAGGGAACCCGAGGGATCGTTATCCGTCGGTAGAAAAATAGTGGGGCCTAATGGACATTTTGGGTGATGAAATCTCTGCAATGAATTGATTTTTATAT
>CAMWUX010000035.1 GCA_947177605.1 uncultured Porphyromonadaceae bacterium | reverse complement strand
CGATAGAGTAGTCTTACCGGAGCCTTGCAGACCCGACATAAGGATCACGGTGGGATTGCCGGAGAGGTTGAGCGGAGCGGCCTCGCCACCCATTAGCTCGGCGAGCTCGTCGTGGACGATCTTCACCATCATCTCGCCGGGCTTCACGGCTGTGAGCACGTTCTGGCCGAGGGCTTTCTGCTTTACGGTGTCGGTAAAGGTCTTGGCTACTTTATAATTGACGTCGGCATCGAGGAGCGAGCGGCGCACCTCCTTGAGCGTTTCGGCTACGTTGATTTCGGTGATTTTGCCCTGGCCTTTAAGGAGCTTCAGGCTGCGTTCGAGTTTCTCGGATAGATTTTCAAACATATATTGGAGATTGAGAACTGTTTACAATGGATTTCCGGCCGACTCATACGAGGCGGTTTGTGGCAGTGTCGGGAAATATTACCGTGGGCTTGAATGTACGCGCTTCATCAATGGTCATAGTGGCGTAGCTCATGATGATCACTACGTCGCCGGGATGTACCTTGCGCGCGGCAGCTCCGTTGAGGCATATCTGGCCGCTGCCGGGAGCGCCGGCTATGGTATATGTGTCGAAGCGCTCGCCGTTGTTGTTGTCGACGATATATACGCGTTCGCCGGGGAGGATACCGGCTGCCTCAAGCAGGAGGCTGTCTATGGTGATGCTGCCGATATAATCCAGATTGGCCTCCGTGACGGTGACGCGGTGGATTTTGGATTTGAGCATCTGCACTTGTATCATGGGCGGTAGGTGATGTTATCGATGAGACGTACGGGGCCGCAATATACCGTGGCGCAGCCTACGGCTATGCCGGATGCGGCGTCTGACCAGTCGCTTATGGGCTGCATGGTGAGGGAGTCGACGATAGTGAAGTATTCCACGTCAAGACCCGGTATGGAATTGATGGCGTCGGTGACAAACTTCTCTACTTCGGCCACTGTGCGTGAGCGGGCCTGCTCGAGGCTCTGCACGAGTACCCGGCGGATAGAGGGCGCGATGGCGCGCTGCCCGGGTGTGAGGCGCACGTTGCGGCTCGACATGGCCAGACCGTCAGGTTCGCGGATTATGGGACAGGCTATGATGTCGATATCGAAGCCTTCGAGTTCCGCCATACGGCGGATTACGGCTATCTGCTGATAATCTTTCTCGCCGAAGTAAGCACGGTGGGGATTGACGAAGCTGAAGAGCTTGCTTACGATCTGGGCTACGCCGTTGAAGTGGCCGGGGCGCATGGCACCTTCCATTACTTCGGCCACCGGGCCGAGGTCAAATTGGCGCGTGTCCGGTTCGGGATAGATTTCTTCTACGGAGGGGATGAAGGCGTAGTCTACGCCGGCGGCGCTGAGAGCTTTGCAGTCGGCTTCGACGGTACGGGGATATGTGAGGAGGTCGTCGGGATTGTTGAACTGGGTGGGGTTGACGAATACGCTCACCACCACCACATCGCACTCGGCGCGTGCTCTCTCGATGAGCGACAGATGGCCTGCGTGGAGTGCTCCCATCGTGGGTACCAGGCCGATGGAGAGACCCTCGGCGCGCTTGGCGTCGACGACATTCCGGAGCTCTGCAACTGTAGATATAACTTCCATTATCGGTATAGAGGTTGTGACAGACAATGGCCGCAGGCGCATTGCGCGCATGGGCGTTTGCGCCACAAAATTAATGATTTTATTCCTAAACACCAATACACGCCGGCGTTAAGAAGCTCTTGGGTGGAGACGAAAAAGTGGGGCTGAACCAAAAATGTTATGGCTCAGCCTCATGGATATATAGATAAAGGTAAAGGTCGATTATTTCTGCTGGTCGAGTTCTACGGCATAGTAGGCTCGGCGGTTGGTGTCGGGATAGAGACCGGTGATAAACATCACGTGGTCGTCGGACTTCGAAGAGGCGACAGTCTTATACACCTTTTCAATATCGGCCACAGTAGAGATGCGCTGATTGTTGATCTCAAGGATGATGAATCCTGCGCGTAGACCCTGCGACTTGAAGGGGCCGGCATTGATCTCCTCTATCTGGACGCCATTTTTGATACCCAGTTTGGAGAGGGTGGCCGGTGCTACGGGCTTGAATGTGCAGCCAAGATCCGAGATCTTCGACGTAGTGGCCATAGCCGTGTTGCCGTCGCTGTTGTAGAAGGTGACTTTCACGGTCTGCTTCTTGTTGTCGCGGATGAAGGTCACGTTGGCCTGGTCGCCGGGTCGGAAGCGTGCTACCTGCTCCTGAAGCTGTGATGAGTTGTGGGTAGGATTGTCGTTGATGGCGATGATCACGTCGCCGGTCTTGAGCCCTGCCTTCTCGGCGCCCGAGCCGGGGGTTACTTCGCCCACGATCAGACCTTCGGTCACGGCGGTGATGCCCTGCTCCTGAGCAATCTTGGCGTTGAGCTCACTATAGAGGATGCCGAGCAGGGCGCGCTGCACGGTGCCGTACTCCTGGAGGTCGGTAGCGATCTTCTTCACTATCGATGTGGGTATGGCGAAGGAGTAGCCCGAGTAGGAGCCGGTCTGCGAGTAGATGGCGGAGTTGATGCCTACGAGCTGGCCGCGGAGATTGACGAGAGCGCCGCCCGAGTTGCCGGGATTGACAGCCGCGTCGGTCTGGATGAATGACTCGAGTGCTATCTTGCCATTGCGGGGAGAGGAAATGCTGCGGGCCTTGGCGCTGACGATACCGGCGGTGACGGTGGAGGTCAGACCGAACGGATTGCCTACGGCGAGCACCCATTCGCCGATCTTAAGATTGTCGCTGTCGCCCCAGGGGAGTACCGGAAGATCGGCGGCGTCGATCTTGATAAGGGCAAGGTCGGTGTTGGGATCGGTGCCGATCACCGTAGCGGCAAACACCCGGGTGTCGTTGAGGGTCACTTCGAGCTTCTCGGCTCCGTCTACCACGTGGTTGTTGGTGATGATATAGCCGTCAGCGCTGATGATCACACCCGAGCCCAGACCCGATTCGCGGAGATTGTCTTCAGAGCCGGAGTTGGGCGGGGTCTGCTGGCGCGGTGCGTTGCCGCCGCCATTGCCGAAGAAGAAGTCGAAGAAGGGATCGGACATGCCGCCGAAGCCGCCATATCCGTATGATGGAGTAGCTACAAAGCTCTTGATGCTGACTACGCTATTGATAGTTGACTCGGCAGCTGCCGTGAAGTCGGGCATTGATGTCGGAGCCATAGCCAACGGAGCGGTTGCCGGCTCTTCTGACGAACCGGAGGCGGCCAGAACGGGATACCACGATGCAGCCACGGCTGCAAGCATCAATGCGATTACGGAGAGTTTCTTAATGTTCATAGTTTTGGATATATATGAATGAATGGTTTGTACAAAAATACGTTTTATTGCGGTAGATATTATACGCGCGTGGCCGAAATTAAGGTGATTTAATAACATCGGGCGGAATTTTAATAATTTTCACTCAGAAGGGGATTTTGTTGAAAAAAAGTAACTAATTTTGCCATTATGCTTGGCGTAAAGGTAGAAAAGGTAATCGTATGGGCTGCGGTGATGCTGTCGGTGGTGATGACCGGCTGCGGATCATTACGCCATAGCAATGGTGGCCGCACCGCGCAACTTTCGCCTCCGGGAGCCACGCGTGCCGACCGCGGCTCTGCATCCGCTGTCGAGGTGCCCGTCAGGGCTCAGCCCTCCATGTCGGCGCTCCTCACCGAAGCCAATAGTTGGCTCGGTACACCTTATAAATATGGAGGCAACACCCGCGATGGTGTCGACTGTTCCGGCTTCGTGCTGCAGGTATATCTGAGAGCGTTGGATATCAGCCTGCCGCGTACGTCGGCTCAGCAGCAGGAATTCTGCAGGAAGATACGCCGCGACGAGATGAAGCCCGGCGATCTGATGTTTTTCTCAGTGCACGAAGGTGGCAATGTCGGTCATGTCGGCATCTATATCGGCGACGACAAGATGATACACGCCTCCTCGAAAGTCGGGGTAGTGGTGGCTCCAGTCACTACCGACTACTTTAAGCGCAACTATCTCGGTAGCGGCCGCATTGAGGCTTACGGCAAGCGCCTGGCATCTGAGTCTAAGCAGACTGCGCCTCCGGTTGACACCCCCGGGGATAATACACCGAAGCCAACCCCGGCGCCAGCATCGGTTGAGCCCGTGCGCCCGCAGACACAGACACCACAACCTCAGCCGGCGCGTCAGCCTATAAAGACCGTCAGGGTGTCGCCGCAAACACATCCTGCGGCTGAAATTGATGAGGATTTCTTTGATTGATATGAGCGAAGCTAATGAAGGAGATATGTGGCAGAGCCGTACCGCGCGTCTGCTGGGCGACGAGGGCGTGGAGCGTCTGCGCTCCGCTCGTGTGCTCGTGATGGGCGTGGGTGGTGTAGGCAGTTGGGCGGCTGAAGCGCTCGTGCGCAGTTCGGTCGCACATATTACGATAGTCGATGCCGACTGCGTGGCTCCGTCAAACATCAACCGTCAGCTCATGGCTACGACACAGACCGTAGGGGAGCGTAAGGTCGATGCTCTGCGGCGTCGGCTGCTCGAAATCAATCCGTCGGCCTCCGTGGAGGCACTCGATATGGAATACAATGAGAGTACGGCAGGGGAGTTTGCACTCGAAGACTACGATTGCGTGATCGATGCCATCGATTCCATAGCCTGCAAAGCCCTGCTGATATGTGAAGCCACCCGGCGTAAGGTCGCGCTCTTCTCGTCGATGGGCGCTGCGCTTAAGCTCGATCCGTCGCGGATACGGTCTGGTAAGTTTACCGATGTCACAGGTTGCCGTCTGGCAGCCGCTCTGCGCCGTCGCTTCAAGCGTACCGGCGTGTATCCCGCGCGCCGCTTTATGTGCGTGTGGTCCGATGAGATGGTGCCCAACCGCGGTATGGACGACACCGCCACGTCGGATACATCGATGAGCTACGGTAAGGTGAGCTACAACGGGTCGATGTGCCATATCACCGCCATATTCGGCATGACTTTGGCCGGGATGTGCATACGGCATCTTGTCAAATAGAACTTTTATTTTTGAAGCAATGAAGAAAGATAAAGTATTGAGTCTCGTAGTGGCCCTGCTTATGATGGTAGCGGCAGCTATTGTAGTTAATAAATCGGTATTCGGATGCTCAATCGTGCCGTCGGCCGCTACCGGGGTGACGGAGGAAGCCGAGACAGTTACGGCCTCCGGTGAGGTGGTGATACACACCGCGGATGTGCCTGGATGTATCGACGGCTATGCCGGCCCTGTGAATCTGGATATTTATATTTCCGACGGCAGGATCCGACAGGTGAAGGCTCTTGACAATGTCGAGACCCCGGGATTCTTCAAGCGTGCGGCCGTGATATTGTCCGAATGGGTCGGCGAGACTCCCGAAGATGCACTCCTTCTGAAGGTAGATGCGGTGAGCGGTGCCACTTATTCGTCGCAGGCCATTATCACCAATGTCAATTCCGGATTGGCTTACTATGAGGGCACTAAGGCTCGGGTCGCGTCCGCTATGCCGTGGAAATTGTGGGTTGCGCTCATCGTTACGCTCTGCGCCTGCATTGTCCCCCTTGTAGTGCGTAAAAAGTGGTATCACACCCTACAGATGGTGGCCAATGTAGTCGTACTCGGCTTCTGGTGCGGTCAGTTCCTCGACTACGCGATGATCATGAAGTATATATCCAATGGTATGGCTCTGCCTGCCGGACTCGTAGCCGTAGCCATGCTCGTGGCAGCATTTGTGTATCCGCTGTTTGGCAGGCCGCAGCACTATTGCAGTCATGTATGTCCGCTCGGCTCGGCACAACAGATCGCCGCGCAGGTATGCGGCTTCAAGGTGCATCTGTCTGCTAAGTTCGTCAAGGGGCTTGATTGGTTCCGGCGACTGCTCTGGGCTGCGCTCATGCTTCTGCTTTGGACCGACTGCCTCACGGGTTGGATGGATCTGGAGCTGTTTCAGGCATTTCAGATTGAGTCGGCGTCGTGGTGGATTATCGGCGCGGCAGCTGCATTCGTACTCCTTTCTACAGTGGTCAATCGTCCCTATTGTCGGTTTGTTTGCCCTACCGGCTCACTCATCAAACGTGCTGAAAACATCGGTTAATAACTTGAAAATATAAAATGTTATGAAAAATTCTGCTTTCCTTATAATTCTTCTCGCAGCAGCTCTGGTGGTTGTGGCTTATATGTGGGTTCGCTCCGCTACAGCTACTCACGAGCCGGCTTCACCAGTTTCGTCGACGCTCGATGACATAATGACGCGTACCAGCGTACGCTCCTATGCCGACCGAGCCGTCGACAGCGGTAAGATCGACACCCTGCTGCGCGCCGCTATGGCAGCCCCCACAGCAGGCAATAAGCAGCCGTGGCGGTTTGTAGTGATCAATGAGCGCGCGATACTTGATTCGATCGGCACAAATTTCCAGACCATGACAATGGCCAGGAAAGCATCGGTAGCCGTGATCATGTGCGGAGACCTTACGGCCACCTTCGATGGCGACGGCCGCGAATACTGGGTACAGGATGTATCGGCTGCAACCGAGAACCTGCTTCTGGCCGCTCACGCCCTCGGACTTGGAGCAGTGTGGTGCGGAATATATCCCAAGATGGATAGAGTAGCGCAATTTTCGGCAATGCTCGACCTCCCTGAGAATATCATACCGATGGCATGCGTCTGCATAGGCTACCCCGACGCGGAGCCCACACCGAAAGACAAATGGAAACCCGCCAACGTCCACTACAACCGCTGGTAATCACCCTCCGATATAAGGCCTGTAGTGACGGATTGATCTTGACATCACGGCCGTAGCTTACCCTCACCATCTATCTCATACGGCGTACTGCGT
This sequence comes from uncultured Porphyromonadaceae bacterium, assembly GCA_947177605.1. Classification (GTDB taxonomy): domain Bacteria; phylum Bacteroidota; class Bacteroidia; order Bacteroidales; family Muribaculaceae; genus Paramuribaculum. Next base: position 2,101 of record CAMWUX010000035.1, on the reverse strand, counting down.
CAGCCGGGGCTGGCGCATACAGCAATTCGACGAATTTGGAAAGTTGACAAATTGTTGCTAAATTTGTGCTAAGATTTACATAGTGTAAGCTAATTACGCAATGCGGTTTCAAATAGTATGTAATCACTCTAAATTAATAATATGAAATTCAATTCACTATCAAGCAAAATGATCAGCGGTATCGTAAAGCGGCTACTGCTGTTGGCGACAGTCGTATCGATATTGGGGGTCACATCCGCCTGCGAAGACAAGAATGATGTGGGACCCGGATTAGATCCGGAGCCGGAGGATGTGACGGAGGTAGTATTAAAGGAAGCTACTACCGACTGCTACTACTTTATCCCCTGGCAGCAGCAACATGGCAATTATTATATAGAACTCACTACTGGTGAGATCGGTTACGACGGTTTTCAGACCTATCCGATGAACGAGGGTGACTACATCCTCTGTCTTGACCTATATGCAGAGGCCGATGCCGATCACGCCAATCCGCATTTGCCTTCCGGTCTGTACACACCTACTTCCGACCCCAACAGTGAGCACGATCTCACATTCTCGCTCGTCAATACTATGGCTGTATATAATGCGGGCAAGGTGGAGAGCGGACAGTCGAGAATAAAATTTATAAAATTCTCCACTGGCTCCCTCGATGTGAAGGACAACGGCGACGGCACTTATACACTTAAGGGCCTCTTCGCCGGCGAATCCGACGATATCCACTATGAGTTTACTTACACGGGCGCTATCGAGATTGCCGATATGAGTGCGATCGAAGATGAGGACTGGTGGGGCTTTACCGGCAATACTCAGTACACTGCTCAAAAGGCCAATTATATATATTATGATGACTCTGAGACTAAAGGCGTAGATAATTACATCGTACGTCTGTTTGAGACCACCGATATCACCCCCGACTATATGCATCAGAATGAGCCGGGCAACAAGGTGTCGCTCTATCTCTTTACCGAACACGGCAAGGGTCTCGCCGGCACTTACACCGTCCGCGATCAGGAATCGGTCGGATCGTGCATACCCGGCGAAAGATTCGGCGCTCAGGCTACCGGTACCTTCGTGGAGCGAGTGCGTCAGGATCTGTCGGTAAGATACGCACTGATCACCGAGGGCACGGTTACGATAACAGAGAACAACGGCACTTATGATGTGACCGTGGACTGCAAGACCAAGGAAGGTACTTCCGTGAAAGTAACCTACAAGGGCGCTATCGAAAACATTACCGGTAAGGCTCCCGTATATTCCACACTTGAGCAGGATATCACACTCAGCTTGACCCAATGCAGTGCTGTCGACTACTATGGCGACTACTATCAGAACGGTACGGTGAACTATGGTGTGGTTCTCGCCAATCAGACCGAGTTGATGTGTCTGGAATTTGTCTCGGCTACAGGCACCAACACCGAGCTCCCCACAGGTACATTCAGCGTCAACGGCACCGACGAAGCCGGCGCACTGATACCCGGATATGTCGACGGTACGGAGATCGCTCCTACCTGCTATGTGCAATACAACGGTGACGCATCCGCAGTCATAGGTTATGCTCCCGTGAAGGGCGGAACACTGACGATAACGAAGTCAGGCTCTAACTATACTTTCGACTTCACACTCACCGACGACGGCCAGCCGGCTCATACGATCTCGGGTAAATGTACCTTACAGCTCCCCGAAATTACCGACTACACACAGCAGACCAATACAGCCGGTCTGCGTAAATCAGCCCGTAAGGTTGGCGCAAAGAGAATGATGATGATCCAACACTGATCAAACGATTTTTATATATGCAGAAGGGGGCGCGGCCGTTTGGTCGCGCCCCCTTTTATGAAATAGATATCCGGAGCAGGGCTGGGGCATCTTGATAAAAAATTTATGTAACAACTATCACACCACCAGCTACATATCATCAAAAACGCACCCGAAATTTACCGCCGCCCCTGACATAAACAGTAAAAATATGTGTTCCCCCACCCCAAACCACCCTTAACTTTGCACCACCAACCCTGACGCTGAGCTGTAGGGACGATTTTCAAATCATCCGCCAATAGCACCCGCCTCCATCACCCTCAAAATCTTAATAATCAATCGTGCA
>CAMWUX010000034.1 GCA_947177605.1 uncultured Porphyromonadaceae bacterium | reverse complement strand
TTCAACCAGCCGATCGCAGGTTACTCAACTGTATGGTCACACATCCAGAACAAAAAGCCTATGGAAGCGGCCACAAACCCCTTAGGGCAGCCCTATAGCGGCACTGTCGATAACCCCCTCGTAGATATTTCAAGCGAAGGCGGCTACAACAAGCAGAACAACACCAACGTGCGCGGTACATTCAACGCCCGCTGGGAACTTCCTTGGGTACAAGGCCTTTCGATCAACGCAATAGCCAGTTATGCAATCCTTAGCGAGCGCAACAAGAGTTGGAATATGCAGGCTCACGCCTACAGTTGGGATGGGAAACCCAACACGATCCCAATGCCTTCTCTCTCGAAGACTGCCAACTTCTACGACTACTACAACACTCAACTCCTCGCCAACTATATCCGCGATTTCGGTCCGCATAATGTAGAGGCTACTCTCGGTGTCGAGGCATCCGGTTCGGGATATGACAACAATAGTCTAAGCCGCAGCCAGTACGTTCTTGACGTAGACCAGATCGGAGCTGGCCCTGTGAGCACAGCCAAAAACAGCGCCGAAGACGGTATCCAGTGGCGTCGCGCATCAGTCATCTTCCGCGCCCACTACGATTACGCGGCACGCTATCTCGCAGAGTTCGCCCTCCGTCACGACGGCACGGACAACCTTCCGAAAGGCAATCGCTGGGGTACATTCTACTCTGGTTCTCTTGGATGGGCTATCTCCGAAGAAGACTTCTATAAGGAGAGCAAGGTCTATGACTATCTCAACATCCTGAAACTTCGCGCATCTTACGGTGAAATCGGTCTTGACGATGTTGCCCGCTACGCTTACCTGACCTCCTACGGTCTGAGCGCTACCGGTGCATATCTCGGCGGAAACTGGTATCAGACATTCAGCGAAGGCGCTCTTCCCAGCCCCGACTTGAAGTGGTACACTCAGCGTGACTTCAACATCGGTCTCGACTTCGCATTATTGAACAGCGCTCTTTCCGGTTCGGTCGACTATTTCTACAAGAGCACCAAGGGCTACCTCGCTTCGCCCTCCAACGTAGGCTATACCTCTCCGCTGGGTCTCGCTCTCCCACAGGTTAAATCCAATGGCGAAAGCCGTCGTCGCGGTGTCGACTTCACCCTGATGTACAATGGCCATGCCGGCGATTTCTCCTACTCTATCGGCGGCAACTTCACCATCTACGACGAGCGTTGGAACATCAACCCCTACGAATCTGAAGCCAACCTCAAGAACCCCTACAAACGCACCACTCAGGTCGGCGCTTATCTCGGCAACTATTATAAAAACCTCGGCTACTACCAGAATTACGAAGACGTTCTCAACTCGCCGAAGCGCAATGGATCTTCCAATATCATGGCCGGCGACCTCAAATACTTTGACTTCAACGGCGACGGTAAGATCGACGGCGACGACCAGTATCGTATGGGCAATGGTTCCGCTCCCCGATGCAACTATGGTATCAATGCCGATATTCGCTGGCGCGGCCTTTACCTGAGCATGCTTTGGCAAGGTGCCACAAGCTATGATATGTACCTCGACAATATCCTTATGGGCGGTAACTCCAACTATCTTCCCGTCATCTACGAATTCCAGAAAGACATCTGGGCTCCCGACAACCGCGACGCCCTTTATCCCCGTGCTCACCAGTCGGCAAGTATGACCGGCGGCAACAACTTCGTCGGCACCGACTTCTAGTTCGTAGACGCTAAATACATCCGTCTGAAAAGCTTGAGCATCGGCTACGACTTCAAGCACAAACTGCTCAAGAACGTCAACTGGCTCTCCAAGTGCAGCGTATCTCTCTCTGGCTACAACCTCCTCACGTTTAGCCCCGCGAAGAAATGGGGTCTGGACCCGGAATCAGGTTCGGCCAACGGCTATACTTACCCCGTTTCGCGTGTCTACACTATAAGCCTCAACGTCGGATTCTAATCAAACAAGAGATTCTATCATGAAGACAAAATATCTTATACCAATCGTTTTAGGCTTGGCTCTTTCAACTCAGAGTTGCGAAGATTTCCTTGACACCAAGCCCGCTGCCATCTATAGCCAGGATCTGGTTTGGGGCAGTGCAGCCAACGTAGAAGCCTTCGTCATGGGTCGCTATTCAACCGCTATGCAGTGGTATCGCGACGCACCCACATGGGATCGCACATTCTCCAACAATATGGTCAACTGCCGCGCCGCATGTCCCGGCGAAGCACGCGGCCTGATGGAGAATACCTATAACATCGGTCTCAACGATCGCTTCGGATTCATCCGCTCATGCAACATGATTATTGAAAAGTGTGCCGACAGCGAGGTTCTCGCGCCCTCCGACCGCACTCAGTTCGTTGCCCTCGGCAAACTTATGCGCGCAATGTGCTACTACGACTTCGCCCGCAAGACCGGTAAATTCATCTGGGTTGATGATGTGCTCAGTTCCGATGATCCCGATTTCAACCTTCCGCTGACCCAGAGCATCGAAGAGAGTTATGCCTACGTGCTCAAGGATCTCCGCGAAGCAGTCCCCGATCTGCCCACATCTCAGCCTGCCGGTGCCCCCGATCAGAACTTCGGCTACGCATTCCTCTCCGAAGTACTTCTCACGGCTGCTGCTTACACCAACGATGCCGCCTCGCTTCAGGTCAACGGCAAGAGCCTCTATCAGGAAGCCATCGACGCCGTCGACGCCATTAGTGGAGCATCACTGGATCCCGACTACGAAAGCATTTTCAATGAAAACGGCGCTTACTCTTCGCCCGAAATCATTCTCGCTCAGTATTGGGACAAGCAGTATACCCAGTGCCAGAACACCTATATGATCAACCTCATCTCCAACGTGGTCAACTCCAACCTTGAACTCAACGGATGCAGTCCCCTCTGGACCGTTGACGATATTTTCGAGTGCTGGCTTGACTATACTCCGTCGCAGAACCTCGTCGACGATTATCTCGTGATCGACGAACAGGACGGCAAAGCAAAACGCTGGTTCGAGACTTCGCAGTGGCTCGAAAACACCACCGAAATCAATCAGACTCAAGCATTCCAGATGATTGAACATAAGGATGACGACCAGGTCTACAAAGCCTACAAACTCAACGATGAGAACTCGGAAGTTTCCATCAGCGACCTGATGTACAACGGCCGCGACGCTCGTTTCGATGCATCTATCCTCCGCGACGGTTCGCAGTTCTACGGTCAGACTATCGCTATGATCAACCATGGCAATATGACCCGTTGGTCTGGTTCAAACTACGGTGCAAACCACATACCTCTGACCAACTATGCAACTCGCAAGACCATCTACACCAATATGTCGCCGCGTCCTTTCTACAACACCCAGACCGACTGGCATAGCGTCATCACCCGCTACGGCCGCGCTCTTCTCAACAAAGCGGAAGCCCTTCTGCGCCTCAACAAAGTGTCTGAAGCCGTTGCGGTATTCAACCAGACCCGTACCATTCATGGCAAACTTCCCGCGTCGACCGCATCTACTCTTGCCGACGCATGGGCCGACTACAAGATCGAACGTCGCGTAGAACTCTTCTGGGAATGTGACTGGTACTTCTCCCTGCTCCGCTGGGGTAAATACGGCGGTCCGGCTAATGACGGGAAAGCACCTTCGGCAGTAATCGACGAACTTACCGAACCCGCTACATTCATTGAAATCAACCGCGATCGGAATGCTGCATTTGTTGGCTACGTTCAGTTCCAGAACAATCAGCGTACTTTCGACACCCGTTCCTATCTCTTCCCGATCCCGCAGAGCCTGATCAACGCCAATAGCGCGATCTCCGGCAAGGATCAGAACCCCGGATGGGAATAATCCAATCGAGTATTCACCCGAAAAAACGTAAAATCTATTATGATACTCAAGAATATCAAATGGCTTCTTTGCCTTATGATTCTCCCGTTTCTCGCCTCCTGCGACTGGGAAGATCTTCCTGCCTACGAAGAGGCTGACATCACAGGCGTTCAATTCTACTATCGTTGGGCCAGCACCACTGATATGGATCCCATCACCGGCGAACCGATGGTACGCGAACAGCGCCTCAATGCCGCGGCAGACATCAACGCAGACGAAGGTACCGTAAGTGTTGCCATCTCTCTGCCCGAGCCCAATACCATCTTCACCGAAGAGGTACGCAATAGCGTATCTGTCAACTACCTCGTTGGTCAGGTAAGCCTTTCGACCGCCGCTCGTATCGCCCCGGCCGATGGCAACAAAGTGCTCGGTGTACCCGACGATTGGAGCAACCCTCACAAATTTATTGTGAAGGCCGCCAATGGTAACACCAAAGTTTGGACTATCACCGTCACCGGCTTAACAAAGTAATTAAGGTTAGTAATCTGTAACCGGCCCACGGTTACACACTTCTCCCACTCAAGAGGCTATGTTCATTCGCGACATAGCCTCTTTTTATGTGTCCGGCCTTTAAGAATCATCCCGGGATATTCCACTCTACGTCTCACGCCTTATGACTCGAAGTGCTGAATTTTAACGCTCGGAAGTTCGCCAATACATTAAAAAATACTAATTTTGTGGGCTAATTATAACCAACTCTCTCACATGAAACTCTTCAATCGTTTAATCACACTTGCAATTATCTCGTTAGGCATCCAGCCATCGGCCTCCGCCGCCATTCCCTCAGGCTATTACGACAAATGCGAAGGCAAGACCGGTCAGGCTCTGCTTGAAGCCCTCTGCTCTACTATTTCCAGCCATACCACTGTATCCTACAGCGGCCTGTGGGAGCTCTACAAGACTTCCGACATTGACGAGAATGGTCTTATCTGGGATATGTACTCCACGAAGCGCTGGAATCCCGGGAAGGAACAATGCGGCAACTACTCCTCTATCGGCGACTGCTACAATCGCGAGCACTCTTTTCCGAAAAGCTGGTTCAGCGACGCATCCCCTATGGTCTCCGATGCATTCCATATCTACCCCACCGACGGTAAGGTCAACGGCCAGCGCGGCAACAATCCTTTCGGCGAATGCGCCAACGGATCGTATGTAGCCTCTTCCGGAGGCGTCAAGGCTCTCGGACGTCTCGGATCATCCACCTTCTCCGGCTACACCGGCACCGTGTTCGAGCCCGACGATATGTATAAAGGCGACTTCGCCCGCTCATATTTCTACATGGCTGCCTGCTACAACAATAAGATTGCATCATGGAGTAGCCCCATGCTCGCCGGCAACAGCTATCCGGCATTCACCACCTGGGCAGTCAACCTGCTCCTTAAGTGGACACGTATGGACGAGGTGAGCGCCAAGGAGCTCAACCGTCAGGAAGTGGTCTACGGCAAGCAGAACAACCGCAACCCCTTCATCGACTACCCCGAACTTGCGGAATACATCTGGGGCAACAAGGTCGGCACTCCCTGGCACGCCACCAACACCGTCACCCCCGAACTCTCCCAGCCATCCGACCTCTCCACCATCAATCTCGGTTACGCCGCCGCCGGAGTGAAGCGCGAACAGAAAGTGATGGTGAAAGGCTCCAACATCACCGAAGCCGCCTATCTATTCACCTCCGGATCGTCGGCCCTATCCGTAAGCCCCACCACTCTCACCCCCGCTCAGGTCAATCAGGGCTATAACGTCACCGTAAGCCTCACCTCCGCCACCGCCGGCGATGTTGAAGGCTCCCTCAACATCATCTGCGGCGACCTCACATCCGAAGTCTCCGTCATCTGTACAGTGGAGGATGGTCTGCCCATCTACGATGCCTCCAACATCTCCAGCGAATCCTTCATGGTACGTTGGGTTTACCTCAACGACGCCACCGAATACACTCTCCACGTGAAGCAAGGTGCCGAATATATACCCGGCTATCCCAAGACCGTCAATGCCTCATCTGAGCACTACGAAGTCTCCGACCTCGATGCTCTCACCGAATACAGCTATTATCTCACCTCCGGCTCACTCACATCTGCCGTGAAGAAGGTCACCACATCCGAAGCGCTCCCCTACATCGGCGTGATGTTCGACGGCACTCTCGCATTCGAGACTGCCCCGGGGCAGCCCTCCGATGTGGCCGAGATACTGCTCGACATTCAGAATATCGAAGAGAACGTCACAGTTGAAGTCGACGCACCCTTCCAGGTATCGACAGACAAATACAACTGGGACACCTTCATCTCCCTCACCCCCGGCGAAGAGCGCTTCTACCTGCGTGTCCTCTCGGGTGCCGAAGGCACGTATACCACATTTATCAATGTATCGTGCGACGCTTACACCAACGATCAGGCCGAAGCCAAGGCTACCGTTTCAGCCACAGCCGCCCCCGCCTCCTTCGTAGAGGACTGGGAAGACGTAGACGATGCCTCTACATCCGTCAAGGCATACAGCACTACCGAATTTCAGGGCACTGCCTGCCGCTGGAAAGTGACCAACGGCGGCTTCGGCACATCTAATCAGGACAAGGGCTTCAACAATACTACCGTACTGCGTATGAACAAGGCCACTTCGTCAAAACCTGCCGAAATCGCAATGGCCGAGGATAAGACCGGCGGTATCGGCACCGTCACGTTCGACGTAGCCAAATGGCTCAACGCCTCCGACGCATCCATAGCCCTCACCCTCTCCTATAGCACCGACGGCGGCACCACATGGCAGACTGCCGAGACATATTCCATCAGCGAGACTACCGCCAAGACATACACCGCCGAAATCGACGTCACCGGTTCAGCCCGCATCCGCTTCTCAGCCGGCGATGGTTCCGGTCGTTGGCTCATCGACAACATCTCGATCACCAACTACTCCGCACTCGCCGCAGTCGAAGATCTCTACTACCATTCGTGGGATGCATATTGCCTCGGTGGTCAGCTTATGGTAGAGTGCAAGGACAAACCTGAGCATGTAGCTGTCTACAGCGTCGACGGCATGCTCCACGTCAATACCGATCTCGAACCCGGCCTGCACTCATTCGACCTCGCCAAGGGTCTATACATCGTGGTGGTCGACGACTTCGCCCGCCGTGTAGTAATCAAGTAATCCGAAATAATCTCAACAACACAATACATCACATTTATATACGATGAACATTTCCTACAACTGGCTTACAGAATACATTCCCACTCCCCTCACTCCTCAGCAGCTCGCTGAAGCGCTCACTTCTATCGGCCTCGAGACAGGATCCGTAGAAGAAGTCGAGAGCATCCGCGGAGGTCTGCGCGGACTGGTGATCGGTAAGGTACTCACCTGCGTCGAGCACCCCGACAGCGATCATCTCCATATCACCACCGTAGATCTTGGCGACGGACAGGCCACACAGATCGTGTGCGGCGCCCCCAACGTTGCCGCCGGACAGACCGTTGTGGTAGCTACCGTAGGCACCACTCTCTACGACGGCGACAAGGAATTCAAGATCAAGCGCTCGAAAATCCGCGGTGTGGAATCGCTCGGCATGATCTGTGCCGAAGATGAGATCGGAGTTGGCACAAGCCACAACGGAATCATCGTTATAAGCGAAGATGTAAAGCCCGGCACCCCTGCTGCCGAATATTTCGGTCTCACATCCGACTATGTGCTTGAGGTCGATCTCACGCCCAACCGCGTCGATGCCGCCAGCCACTATGGTGTGGCACGCGACCTCTCGGCATGGAGTTTCAGCCACGCCGATGGCTTGAAAGCCACACGTCCCTCTGTCGACAGTTTCAAAGTCGACACTCCCGACGGCGCATTACCGGTAGAGGTGCTCGACACCAAAGCCTGCCCCCGCTACACCGGCCTGACCATCCGCGGGATCCACAACTGCGAGAGTCCCAAGTGGCTTAAAGACAAACTCACCGCCATCGGTCAACGTCCGATCAACGCCGTTGTCGATATCACCAATTTCATCCTCAACGGCTTCGGCCAGCCACTCCACTGCTTCGACGTGGCCAAGATCGGCGGCGGCAAGGTAGTGGTGCGCACATGCCCGGAAGGCACGCCATTCATCACTCTCGATGGAGTTGAACACAAACTCTCCGCCGCCGACCTGATGATCTGCTCCGCCACCACACCGATGTGTATCGCCGGCGTATTCGGTGGTCTGGAGTCAGGCGTCACCGAGCACACCACCGACGTATTCCTCGAATCCGCATACTTCAATCCCACGAGCATCCGCAAGACGGCACGCCGTCAGGGGCTGCAGACCGATGCCTCATTCCGCTACGAACGCGGCACCGATCCCAATATCACCCTCTACGCCATAAAGCTGGCCGCGCTCCTTATCAAAGAAATCTGCGGTGGCGAGATCTGCGGCGAGCCTGTCGACATCTATCCCGAGCCCGTCGCTCCTTTCGACGTCACCCTCGACTTCGACTACGCCCGTCGCCTCATCGGTAAGGATATCGAATCGTCTACGATGCTCGACATCGCCCGCTCGCTCGAGATGGAAGTAGTCGAGGCCAACGACAAGGAAGCGCACCTCAAGGTACCCACCTATCGTGTCGACGTGCAGCGCCCCTGCGACGTTGTGGAAGACATTCTCCGTATCTACGGATACAACAACGTGGAGATGGGCTCTACCGTACAGTCATCGCTCTCCTTCAAGTCGGCTGCCGACCTCGACTGTGCTCTCACCAACCTCATATCCGAACAGCTCACCGCTCAGGGATTCAATGAGATTCTCAACAACTCACTCACTGCTATACGCTACTACACCGACTCCAAGGCATTCCCCGCCGACCACTGCGTAAGCCTGCTCAATCCGCTGAGCGCCGATCTGAGCGTGATGCGCCAGACGCTTCTCTACGGAGGCCTCGAGTCAATTGCCCACAACGTCAACCGCCGTGCCGAAAATCTCATGTTCTATGAGATGGGCCACGTCTACACCTTCAATCCCGAAGCAGAGCCTACCGCCGAAGCCCCCCTCGCCCCTTATAGCGAGAGCTCGCATCTGGCCCTCTGGCTCACCGGCAAGGTGCGTCCCGCATCGTGGATCGAAGGCGCAGCCGACGCTACCGTATATCACATGCGTGCTATCGTCG
>CAMWUX010000033.1 GCA_947177605.1 uncultured Porphyromonadaceae bacterium | reverse complement strand
ATCAAGAAGGGGCAATATTATTTCAGCGAAGATCGAGTAGCAGATCAAGGCCTCCCCACCGGCGATTGATATATCGGAGCGAATGCTCCAGAGCTTTATCGGTGAGCTCGGCTATGTGGTGCATTTGGCTGCCTGTGGCTTGGGCGATTGCTGCGCCGGCTTTGGCATCGGAGCAGGTGAAGGCTGTGCGGCATCCTTCGGCTCGATATTGGCGCACGAGCCGTTCGGCTTCCGCTATGTCGGCGGTGACGATAAATACCCTGCGCGACTTGACTGATACGCTCGGTGCCGGCTTGTTGAGCCGTCCGGCGCGATAGTCAGCCATCTGTTTCTCCAGATAATTGTCGGCCATCAGGATTCTTTGGTGTGATGCTTGGGCTCAACTTTGAGCTTGAGGGCATCGAAGCCTTTGCCGTATACGCCGTTGACGTTGCCCTGAGTGATGAAAGCGTTTTCATCGATGCTCTTGATGATGCGGAAGATGGTCACTGATTCGATCTTGCGGCACATCACGAGCAGGATCTTCACCTGCTGCTTGGAATACCATCCGGTACCGTCGAGCACGGTGCATCCGCGCTTGGCATCATTGTTGATCGCCGTAGCGATCTCCTCCCAGTGAGGGGAGAAGATGATAAACTGCACGGCCTGACGGGTGGTGTTGATGATCATATCGGCCATATAGGTCACTACCACCAGTACTACGAAACCGTAGACCACAGTATCGACCTGCTTCCAGATAAGAAAGGATGATGATATGATGCACATATCGCAGTAGAGCATCGTACGGCCGATACTTACATTGGAATGCTTGTTGACGATCGCCGCCACGATGTCGGTACCGCCGGTACTACCGTTGTGGGTGAACACGATGCCGACTCCGACGCCGCACATTATCGCTCCGATAATGATATTCATGAATGTCTGCTGCGCGATGAGCGGCTGCGGAAAGAGGGGGATGAGCAGACCGATGAAGAGCGATATCACGGTGGCTCCGAAGATGGTGCGGATCACAAATTGCTTTCCGACCGTGTGCCAGGCGAATGCCAGCAGTATGAGGTTGAGGATGTATTGGGTCAAGGCCACCGGTATGGCGAAGGGCAGATAGCGCTCGGATAGGAAGTAGACTATGGTGCCGAGACCGGTCACGCCCCCCACGATCACCTTTTCAGGGAAGATGAATGCTGAAAATCCGAAGGCGTAGACGAAGATGCCGAAGATGATAAACACGTAGTCGCGTGTCGACATCCAGAGGTTGCGTTTTGTGAATTCCATGCAAGTATGATTTGACTGCAAAGGTACGGCAAACTGCGGGGCGCGGCAAAAATTCGCAGTGCTTTTTTTACGATAGGGTTAAAATTGCTAATTTTGCGGTGGATAAATTTTTAATCACATAATTCTAATTGCTATGTCACGTACTATCAAATATCTTCTTATTGCTGTAGTAGTAATCGCATTGGGCGTATGTGCCTATCTCTTTTTTATGGCCGATGAAGAGCCGGATATGACCGTCCCCCAGATCGAACTGACCGATACCGACACGACAGCCGTACAGACCGACACTACCGAGATTGTGAAGATGGATCTGTCGGAGTTCTCCTCCGTCGGCGACGAAGAGGAATGATCCCCTCTAACTGGGCTAAATCACAGAGCGGTTGCCTAACAATGATTGTTAGAATGCTGGGGCGAATATAGGTGTGGCCTTGTGATTTAGAAGATTAGATCAAATCCTGATTTTCCGTAGCAATTCACCTTTCCCGCTCTTTCATTGCGGAGGTTGCAGCGCGTAGCGTTTGGATCCGGAATGTAAATTGACACCCGATTCACGATTGGTTGACTGAGGCCGGATTGCGTAAGTGCAACCGGCCGTATCATATTCCCGGCTGATGCTGCATGTCTACTCAGTTATCATCTTTAAGTCGAAGAACATTACTCGACTTCTTAAAGCCTCATTCTCTGATATTCCAAAAGCATCTTTCTCATTTTGCTCGGTCTTGTAGAGAGGCTTAAATTCGTTTTTAAGATAGTAGTGTATGGTGGATTCGGTATTGTAGGCATCAACGAGCATATAGCGACATGCCGCCTTGTTGTTTTCATCTACAAACCAATATTTAAGTGCGTTCATCAACTGCGTGCCTACATTCAATCCGCGTCCTTGGAATGATTTATTAACGCCGAGGCGCCCAATCAAAACGGCTGGATAACTGCGGTGACGCTTCTGTTGGGGAATCTTTCGCTGGAGCGCGTTGCGAGAAGGATTGTCAAGTGTATATGTCTTTATGCCGTCGTAGGATAGCGTAGCTATTGCCACAATTTCACGTTGATTACATCTGTTTATCCAACAATAAGTCTTGCCGAGCAGCTCTTCTTCATATAGAAAGACATCTTGACGGAAGAATTCATCTAAATCTTCGTCACCACAATAAAAGGGGGCACAGTAGTCTGCAACCTCTTTGGTATATGGCACCATAAAGGTACTCGCTACGAAATTATAATTTGACATTATCAGCCTTTCCGAGGTGGAAATATAATATTTTTGGCACTTTCTAACATGGTTGAAAGCACCTTACGCTGAGATTCAGAAAGTTTTGGCGTAGGCAATTTGCCATTACGCTCCGCTTCCTCGGTGAAGATTCGGGCATCTTCGCCCCGAAGTTCGGGGGATGTTTTAATTGTCATTGCCATATTGTATTCTTTTTATAATACAAAATTATGATATTACAACAAATTACACAAGAGTTTGATTGTTAAAGGCTCGAAATATACATCACTTGGCGTAGTGGCCTTCCCATATTACATTTCAAACTCTAACGACAATATTATCCGCCGCCGATTCGCAAGGTTTTTGTATATTTGTGAAAAATAATTGGACACTATGATTGAAGAGATACTGAAGTATAACCGTGAGTTTGTGGAGCGCGAGGGCTATCGCCAGTTTGAGACGTCGAAGTACCCCGACAAGAAGATCGCCATTGTCACCTGTATGGATACACGCCTTACACATTTGCTGCCGGCTGCGCTCGGCATCAAAAACGGTGATGTGAAGATGATAAAGAATGCCGGTGGCACGATCACGAATCCGTTTGACTCGACGGTACGCTCTCTGCTCGTGGCTATCTACGAACTTGGTGTCAATGAGATTATGGTGATCGGCCATACCGGTTGTGGTGTGCAGGGTATGAATGCCGGGGAGATGCTTCACCTGATGCGCCAGCGTGGTATCGATGAAGAACATATCTCGCTGATGCGCCATTGTGGCATTGATCTCGACAGTTGGCTGCACGGCTTCGACGAGACAGATGCCGCTGTGCTCGAGACTGTGGATCTGATCGCAAATCATCCGCTCGTGCCGAAAGATATCCGCGTAGCCGGATACATCATCGATTCGACTACGGGCGAGTTGCGTCCGCTCTAAGAAAAGAGATATGTGATAATCAGTTGACGGTGCCGATCTCTACGATGGCGCCGGTCACGGGATTGAAGATACCGTAGGCGGGTGCTTTCTTGTCGGTGAATAGTCCCGGATCAAGGCCGAATACTATGCCGTATTGAGCTACGTCGATGGTCGACGCGGCTACTTCTTTCGATCCGTCGAACACCGCTACACGCGCTTTGCCGGGGATACGATAGGCGAGTCCGCCTTTGGGGAAACGCTTCTGTTCGCCTTTCTCGTTGACAGGCAGTTCGCCCTGCGATGTGACGTCGAATTTAATATAAATAGGTGAGCCGGATAGGTCGGTGGCTCCGACGAATCCGTCGAGTTGCGAGAGCCGGCATAATATGGTGCGGGAACCGGCTTCATCTACAAGCGGCGGCTCCACAATGATAGTTGTGACTTCGGTACCTTTCTGCCGGATGCCTACAAACATCGCTGTGAGAGCTTCTTCCTGGGCAGCGATATTGTCGAGCACAAGCTGCATCGCTACTCCGTCCGACGGCATATTGTCAGCCTGACCGGAGAGGATGTCGCTGCGCATACTGCGGAGTTCCATGATGCGCTCCGCGGCGAGCTGGGCGCGCTTGGCAAGCGAACCGCTCTGGAGCATATCGGCGGTGACGGCCTGAGTGGCCACCGGTTTGTCGAGTATCGACTGCTCAAGCGGCTTGGCTTTCGGAAGCGCAGGCGCCTGAATGGTGACTACGCTTTCGGTATTGATGGTCAGAGGTGCGTTGTTGTCGTCGACGAGCATATAGGGAGTCGAGCCCGACTTGAACTGCACGAGATAGCGGAGCGAGTCGGTAGGTATGCCGTGGCTGTCGATGCGTGCGCTCAGAAGACGATAGCTGCGTGTTGCCTTGACGATAGGGCTTACTCCGAGATACTTCTCGGAGTAGAGGTAGAACTCTCCGGGCGTTTCCACAGTGAGCTCGGCTTCGAGTGTGACGTCGACGGCAGTGGAGGGGAGTGTGTATATCAGACCATATTCGTTGACCTTGCCGGCGGAGAGTTTCTGTGTGGTCTGCGCAGAGGCTGGCAGTATTGCCGTCAGGGCAAGTATGGCGATCAATGACAGGTATCGCATAGTGTCAGGAGTGGGGTTTAGCTTAGCGTTTGTTGGATTCTAATACGGACTTGATGGCCGGGCCGATATGGTGGGCGATGTCGGAAGCGGATACTCCGTACTGACCCTGAATCTCTTCGGCCATCTGGCCGGCGAGGCCGTGGATATACACGCCGATGATTGCGGCCGCCTTACTGTTGTAGCCCTGAGCCATAAGAGCGGTGAGCAGGCCGGTGAGTACATCGCCCGATCCGGGAGTGGCCATAGCCACGCTGCCCGACGAATTGAAATATATCTTGCCGTCGGGGCATATGAGCGCCGAGTAGCGGCCTTTGAGGAGGATGAACACGGCGTAGTACTTTGCGGTGTCGATAGCCTTCTTCAGTCGCGCTTCGCGTGAGTCGCACTCGCCGAATAGACGGTCGAATTCGCCTTCGTGGGGGGTGAGCAGCGAATTGGCCGGTAGACTGTTGAGCAGGTCGGGGCGCCGGCTGATAGCGTTCAGCGCATCGGCGTCGATCACAAGCGGATTTTTTGATGACTTGATGAAAGTCTCGACAGCGTTGACTGTGAGTTCGTTGGTGCCGAGGCCGGGGCCTATGCCACAGGCGGTGTAGGGATGCTGGGGCTTGACGCCGGATACCACGAGCTTATTGTCGTCGGACTCAAACATTGCTTCAGGCACAGCAGTCTGCACTATCGGGAACCCACATTGGGGGCCGTAGAGCGTGACCTTGCCCGCTCCGCCACGTATGGCTCCGCGGCAGGCCATTACGGCTGCACCCATCATACCGTAGCGACCGGCTACGAGCAGGGCGCTCCCGAAATCAGACTTGGAGCTGAACGGGCGGCGCGGACGCAGGCGTGAGCGCACGGAGTTCTCGTCGATAAGGAAGTAGTTGGTGGGTCGACGTTCTATATCTTCACGGCTCAGACCGATATTGATGATCTTGATCTCGCCGGCGAGGTCGGCCTTATTAGGAAGGAAGAAGGGGAGGCGGGGAAACTGCACGGCTATGGTCATCGTGGCATGTATCACGTTGCGTTCCAGTGCACTCTTGTCCCAATCGCCGAACATACCGCTCGGAATGTCGAGAGCCACTATCTGCGCCCCCGACTCATTGATATATCTTACAAGCGACATGAAGCCACCCGAAAGGCCTTCGCGCAGCCCGGAGCCGAAGAGACCGTCGATCACCAGATCGTCGGGGCCGAGTTCGGGGGTGTTGAACATACCGGTGACTTCGTGCAGACTATCATCGGCGATACGCTCGTTGTAGAGGTCGCGGAAGTATTGACATTCGTTCTTGATGCTTGTGCCACCAATGTTGAAGAGGTAGACTTCGGGCTTGAATCCGCGGCTTGAAAGCTCGATGGCGGTAGCGAGCGCGTCGGCACCGTTATTGCCCGGACCGGCAAACACTACCGTGCGCTTATTTGGCCGCCAGCGCATCGAGATCTCGTGGGCCGCACCTGCGGCAACACGCTCTATAAGTGTGCGCTCGGTGATGGATTCGCTGCTAAGAGTCTTTAATTCAATTGCTCGTATGTCGTCGTTGACAAATAATTTCATCTCTGTGCGAAGGGTAATATTATAGCATTTACAAAATTATAAAAAAATCTTTTGCCTCCGATATACTTTTTTTCTTAATTTTGTAGTTGTAATATCCATAAGTTATGAAACAAGTAAGCTATAAAGGACTGAATTTCGTACCCTATCTCGATAGTGCAACCATACAGGCCCGAATCCGGGAACTTGCCGACCGTATCACGGAAGATTGCCGCGGCAAGCGTCCGCTCTTCCTGTGTGTGCTCAACGGAGCATTCGCATTCGCTTCCGATCTCTTTCGCGCAGTGGATCTGCCCGATGCCGAAATCTCGTTTATTCGGCTGAAAAGCTACGAAGGGACTTCAAGCACCGGCGTTGTGAAAGAAGTGATTGGCCTCTCGGAAGACATCTCCGACCGCACCGTGATCGTGATTGAAGACATTGTGGATACGGGTAAGACTATCTCCAATCTCGTGGCTGACCTTAAGAAGCAGAATCCCGCCGATGTGAAGATAGCCACTTTGCTTTTTAAGCCCGAGTCGCTTAAGACCGAGGTCAACCCCGACTATGTAGGATTCGAGATACCCACCGACTTCATCATCGGTTACGGCCTCGATCTCGATGGCCTGGCCCGCAACCTCCCTGATATCTGGGTGCTCAATCCCGAGCATAATTGATAGACGTATCCCATTTCGTTTTAACCATCCTCGACCGGAAAATTATGTATAATTTAGTTGTATTCGGAGCCCCCGGCAGTGGTAAGGGCACTCAAAGCGCCCGACTCATCGACGAGTATGGGCTCTACCACATTTCCACGGGCGAACTCCTCCGCGACCATATCGCCCGCGGCACTGAGTTAGGCAAGATTGCCGATTCATATATCTCAAAAGGAAATCTCATCCCCGATCAGCTCATGATCGATATACTCGATGATACCCTCGCTAATAATCCCCAGACAGCCAATGGAGTGATATTCGACGGATTCCCCCGCACCATCCAGCAGGCCGAGGCGCTCAACGAGATGCTCGGCAAGCGTGGTTCAAAGGTTCACGCCGTAGTCGGTCTTGAAGTGCCCGAAGATGAACTTATCGACCGTCTGATCAAGCGCGGCGCCGACAGCGGCCGCTCCGACGATAATCCCGAGACTATAAAGTCGCGTCTTGATGTGTACCACAACCAGACAGCCCCCTTGCGCGACTTCTATACCCGTGAAGGCAAATACTATGGCGTGAAAGGTTCCGGAAATATCGACGATATCTTCGCTGAGATCAAAGACAAGTTGCGCCCGACGCGTCCCAACGAATAGCGACATCTTATTTTTTGATAAGCCAATAATAAAGCCGGACTGAATAGCCCGGCTTTATTATTGAATGGGATTTGTAATCCCGGATTAGTCTTCGTTGAGGTTGACGCGCTTGAACTCAACAGCTACGAGACCCTTCTGAGCCTGCTCAAGGTACTGGCCGATGGTGAGCGACGAATCCTTTACGAATTCCTGCTCTACGAGGCAAGATTCCTTGAAGAACTTGTTGAGACGACCCTGAGCGATGTTCTGAATCATCTGCTCGGGGAGGTTAGCAGCCTTGGCTTCGGAAGTAGTCTTGATGATTTCGCGAGCCTTCTGAGCATCCTCTTCGGTGATCCAGCCCTTGGCCATATTGGACTCGATGTGAGCTTCGGAGTCAACGTGGGTGGGGTTGATGCCGGCTTTCTTGAGGGCTGCTTCCACAGCTTTCTTCACCTGCTCTTCCTTGGTCTTTTCTACGGCTACATTGTATTCGGAATCCTTTACGGACTGGGGAACGCTTTCGCGGTTCACAGCCACGGGATTCATCGAAGCCACCTGCATAGCCACGTCGCGGGCTACCTGATAGTCTACACCTTCAAGGTTGAAGCCCACGATGGTAGCGAGCTTGTTGCCCTGGTGGTTGTAGGAGGTGGTGGAGGGGGCGGTTACGGTCTGATAGTCGCCGAGCTCCATCTTTTCGCCGGTCTTGCCGCTTTCCTCTACGATGAGGTCGGCGATAGTCTGGCCGTTTACTACGAGAGCCTTGAGCTCGTCAGCGGTTGCGGGCTTAGCCTTCATAGCCTCTTCGAGGATCTGCTTGGTGAGACCAACGAATCCGGCGTTTTTGGCTACGAAGTCAGTTTCGCATTTGAGGGCTACGATCGCAGCGAAGTTACCTTCGTGAGCGGCGAGCACGCAACCTTCGGAAGCCTGACGGTCTTCACGCTTGGCGGCTACAGCCTGACCTTTCTTGCGGAGAATTTCTACAGCGGCTTCGATGTCGCCGTTGGTCTCGGCAAGGGCTTTCTTGCAATCCATCAAGCCTGCGCTTGTGAGGTGGCGCAGCTTGGTGATTTCTGCCATTGTTACTGCCATATAGGTAATAATTTTGTGTCTGGGTTAGAGAAAATGATTATTGATTGAGAGCCCTCTTTGATTATTCTGCGGCAGGTACTTCAGCTTCTGCTGCGGGAGCTTCGGTAGCGGGAGCCTCTTCGGCAGCTTCCTGACGTGCAACGCGGCTTACGCGACGACGTTCGCGACGGGGAGCGGCTTCGCCGGCTTCAGCAGCGGGAGCGTCTTCCTTCTCTACCTTGCGCTCTGCGAGACCTTCGGCGATAGCGTCGCATACGGTAGAGAGCACGAGATCGATCGACTTGGAAGCGTCGTCGTTGCAGGGGATCACGAAGTCTACATTGGAGGGATCGGAGTTGGTGTCGACCATTGCAAATACGGGGATACCGAGACGGTTGGCTTCAGCCACAGCGATGCGCTCTTTGAGTACGTCTACTACGAAGAGTGCGGAAGGCAGACGGTTGAGGTCGGCGATCGAGCCAAGGTTCTTTTCGAGCTTGGCGCGCTGACGGGTCACCTGGAGCTTTTCGCGCTTCGAGAGATTGTCGAATGTACCGTCGGAGATCATCTTGTCGATACCGGTCATCTTCTTCACGGCTTTGCGGATGGTGGGGAAGTTGGTGAGCATACCACCGGGCCAACGCTCGATCACGTAGGGCATACCTACAGACTGAGCCTTGTCGGCGGTAACTTGTTTGGCCTGTTTTTTGGTTGCCACGAAGAGCACTTTCTTGCCCGACTTGGCGATGCTCTTGAGAGCGGCAGCGGCCTCGTCGAGCTTCGCAGCTGTCTTGTAG
>CAMWUX010000032.1 GCA_947177605.1 uncultured Porphyromonadaceae bacterium | reverse complement strand
CTCCACAGAAGTATCAGTAAGCTACGGCATCGCGCCCGCCATGCGCAGCCTCGGAGCATATCACCACGGCTGGCACAGCCTCGACAACTGGGGCGCAGTCAACGCCACCATCGACCACTCATTCGCCCCCAACCTCTGGGTCGGCCTGAGCTACACCTACTCATCGTCGAAGTCCGATCAGGCGCTCCACAACCGCTACGGCAAGATCGTCTACCACGGCCTCATGGCCAACGTCCGCTACCATTGGTGGAACCATGGCCCCGTGTCACTTTATAGCCACGTAGGCATCGGCGCACTCGTCCAATACTTCACCCCCTCGTGGGAAGACTCCTACAACCGCAACTCCATGGCCTTCCAGGTATCTCCCGTAGGCATCGAATTCAACCCCCTCCCCTCGCTCGGCCTCTTCGGCGAAGTAGGCTACGGAGTGCAGGGTATCGCCAAAGTCGGCATTCGCCTCGGCTTCTGATCCACCGAAAAAATTTTTTTTAAAAATATGTGTTAGGCCGGCCAAAACCGGCCTTAACTTTGTCCCCACAACCCAAAAATCCAAGCGACGCATTGCGTCAGCCAGGATCGGAGCCTACAGCGCCGCAGGTGCCTGGCTCCGTCCACCTAAAAATCCGAATAATCAATCGTGCATTGTGCATCGTGCATCGCGCATTTAGCATCGCCGACGCAGTTTGAGGCAGTTTTTGAAGATTTTTTTGGAGATATCGAAAACAATCCTTAATTTTGCCCCGCTAAAAGCACAAAACTTAGCATCTATACGCTAATTAATTAAACAATTAACATATCTCCAACTTTCTAACATGATTATTGTACAAGTAAAAGAAGGCGAAAACATCGAACGCGCTCTCAAGAAATTCAAACGTAAATTCGAAAAAACCGGCATCGTCAAGGAACTTCGTGCCCGTCAGGCATTCCAGAAGCCTTCCGTCACCAACCGCAAGAAGATGATGAAGGCCGTTTACGTTCAGAAGCTGCGCGCTCAGGAAGATTAATCCATCCTGTAGCCCGGCGCGTACGACGCCCGCTTTTTTACACACAGCCATACCGGAGAATCCGGAGCATACGGCGCACGAGGCGCCTGCGTGCGTTCGGATTCTCTTTGTGTGCATACACACGCCACCAATTTTCCCCAAAGGATTGCTTGTATAATCCAATCCTTTTGACTATCTTGCACCTTTGAATCGGCACATCCCCCTCTCTCCGCTGCGTGCCTCAACACCTTAATCAACCCATGAAAGAAGCCTTTCTTACCTACATACGCAGCGAACGCAAACTATCGCCACTTACCGTCGACGCCTATCGCTCCGACCTGGAGCAATGGATAGCATTTGCCGAAAGCCACTGCGCCCCCGAACCATTCGACCCGATGAAAGCCACCACAGCCGATCTGCGCCTGTGGATATCGGTGCTCGCTCGTCAGGGGATGTCCCACACCTCGCTCCGGCGAAAGATACAGGCCCTGCGGGCATTTTTCAAATTTCTCGTATCAGCCAAAGGACTTAAGCAGAACCCGGCCATCGACATACCGCTGCCGAAAGCGCCGCAACGCCTCCCCGTATACATAGCCCCTGCGCAGACCTCCGCAATGCTCGACACCGAAGAGGCTGACGCCGAAGCCACACGACAATCCTCCCCGATCTCGATGGAATCGTTTGAAGCCGTGCGCGACGCCCTGATGCTCGAGATATTCTACTGCTGCGGTCTGCGCTGCTCCGAGCTGATGGATCTCACAGACGGAGGAGTAGATTCACTCCGCGGTGAACTAAAAGTGCGTGGTAAACGTAATAAAGAACGAATAGTGCCTTTCGGCCCTGACCTTTCTGAGATGATAGAGCAATACCGCACCATACGCAACGGACTGTTTCTGAGCTTCGCTTCTGGCTCGGCTCCATTCTTCGTCCGTCACGACGGCCGTCCGCTATACCGCAAACTCATCTACAACATCGTGCATCAGGCCATGGAGCGCACACCGGGCATCAGCGCACGCAGGCTCAGTCCCCACGTCCTGCGACACTCTTTTGCCACCGATATGCTCAATTCCGGAGCATCCCTCTCGGGTGTGCAGCAGCTCCTCGGGCACCAGTCTCTCACCGCAACCCAGATATACACCCATATATCGTTTCGTGAACTTCAACAAAATTATCAACAAGCACATCCACGTGCACAAAAACAGGAGTTAAAATCATGAAAACCAGAATTCAAGGAATCCACTTCGACGTAAGTGAAAAACTCGAAGCGTTCATCAACAAAAAGACCGAAAAACTCGCCCGCCGCTTCCCCACCATCGACTATATTGATGTCAACCTCACAGTGGTGAAACCCGAGACAGCAATGAACAAAGAAGCCGTAGTGAAAGTGATCATACCTCACGAAGGCGAATTCGTAGCAAAGAAGACCGCCGACAGCTTCGAGGAAGCCATAGACAACGCACTCGAAGCCATCGAAGGACAGCTCGAAAAAGCCAAAGGCAAGAAATAAAGCTATCCGCACCCTACAGACTTACAGCAGAAGGACTGTGCCCCCGGCGGGGGCGCGGTCCTTCCCTTATCTCAGTCCTGCGGATCCTCCCCGGTCTTGAGATAATCGGCGGGAATAGTCGAGGCATTGCCGTCGCGACCCGCATAGTAGTGAGGCGACATGATCTCCACTCCCGCCTCATTGAAAATATCCTGGATATTCTGATGCAGATCCGACATGATAGGGCCGATATTGTCGGCATCCTTAATGTAAGCGTTGATCTGGTAGCAGGGGTAATAATCCTGAAGCTCAGTCTCGAGCACGAATGGCTTGGGATGCTCAAGCACACCGGGAGTAATGCGGGCCGCATTGATGAGCAACTGGTGAACCTGACGCCACGGAGCATCGTAGCCGATAGTGACGGTAGTGTGGATAATAAGGCCATACTCACGCGCCGACGCACTGTAGTTGACCGTGTGCGACGACATTATGAACGAATTGGGGATCGTCACCACCTCATTCTTCGGAGTACGCAGACGCGTGACAAACGGCGTCCGCTCTATCACATTGCCCGTCGTATCATTGAGCTTGATGCGGTCGCCCACCTTATAGGGGCGCATATACGTGATCACCAGTCCGGCTATCACATTGCCGATCACAGTGCTCGACCCGAGCGACACGATAAGCCCCACAAACACCGATATCCCCTGAAACACGCCCGACTCCGAACCCGGCAGATATGGATAGATCATAGCTATCATGAAAGCGTAGAGCAGAAAGCGCACGATATTGAAGGTAGGGCGCGCCCAGTCCGGGTAAAAGCCGGAGATCTTCAGCTTCTCGTTCTCGATCTCATTGGCAATGAAGCGCAAGCCCTTTATGATATATCGGATGCAGAGCCATATCACTATTATCACGAAGAGATTAGGGATATACTCGCCTACCGACTTCAGCACCATCTTCACCGGCTCAAGTATATAGCCGAATATCTTCATGGCCAGAGCCTCCGTCTGAGGGAAGATAGCGAAAAGCAGAGGCACGGTGAGGATAAGCTCTATAAGCAGTATCGCATATCGCAGCAGATTGCTGCAGAATATCAGTATGCGACCCAGCCGGCGTGAATTGAGCAACTCATAGTCGCGGATATTGATGGATTTGAGCCGATCCTCGGTCAGGCGCAATATCCGGCCGCGCAACTTGCGGAAGAGATAATTGGTGAGCCTGAACATCAGGTAGAGCGCCGCGAGCACCACCACAAACAGTACCACACGCTTCACGAGCTGCCAGAAACTGTGGGCTTCCTGCAGGCTCTCGATTTTTGAAGCGAACAGAGGCACATACCGCTCCGCAAGCTCAAGGCGCGGCACACCCTCCCAGAGAGCATCCTTGTCGGTCACACTGAGGAGCACCTTGCCACCATACATTATATCGACAAAGCCTTCATTGTCGAGCAGATACACCGAGTCGCGGCGCAGGCTGCGGTCACTGCCCGCCTGCATCACTATCTCGGCCGTCATAGCGGCACGGTCGAAAGCGGAATACCCGCCGCGCTCGGCATATAGCAGCAGAAGCGTATCGCCATCCACCACCACCGGCACCCCGGGAGTGAGTTCCCGCAGAGAGTCGATACTGCGGCGCTGCTCGGCGAGCCTCAGCGAGTCGGCCGCGCGATCGCCGTCGAGCTCCGACCTGAGCATAATCTCCGTGAGCTTCATATCCTGCATCTCCAGCTCCATCTCCCTGAGCCGCGACTCCATCTCACTCGCACGCTGCGCCTCGCGGCGGTAACGCTCCTCGACCGTGACGGTATCGGCATCTGCCCCGGCCACAGAGTCGCCGAGCACAGTATTTATCAAATTCTCAGCCCTTTCCAGCAGTTGGGCGTGAACATGAGCGGATGTAAGTAGTAGAGCGAATGTTACAGCAATACGTAGTAGCGCGGCTTTTTTCATATCTGTGATGCGAATTTTTATATAGACCGGCAGCACCATGCCGCCGTAAATAAATCTATATTAATTACAAAGTTATGGAAATTTTCCAATAATCAAAAAAACACTATCGGCGGCATCTGCCGCAGTCTTATGATATTTTTTGTATTTTTGTAGTCAATATGCAGATACGTTCACCCCGCCAGATCACCGAATCAACGCTCGACGTGGCCCGCGCAAAAGTGGCCCTTCCCACCTCCCGCCTTGCAGTGCAAGCCGTTATGGCCGGCGCCTTTATAGCCCTGGGAGGTATGTTTTCCGTAATAGCCGGTTGCGGCTTTCCCGATGTGACCGCCGCCAACCCCTCCCTGCAGAGGCTCCTTTCAGGCATGACATTCCCTATAGGACTGATACTCGTGGTAGTACTCGGTGCCGAGCTATTCACCGGCAACAACGCCACCATGATACCCGGACTAATCAAAGGGGAACACGACTGGAAGGCCGTTGCACGCAACTGGTTCGTTGTCTATTTCGGCAACTTCCTCGGAGCGCTTCTCTTCGCCTGGGGGCTGGTATATTGTGCCGATCTTACGGCAGCCGACCCATACCACTCGGCAGTGATACGTTCAGCCACCGTCAAGACCTCGCTGCCGTGGCTCACGGTATTGCTGCGCGGCATCGGAGCCAACTGGTGCGTATGCCTCGCCGTATGGCTCGCACTCGCCGGCAAGACTCTGGCCGAGAAGATGCTCGGTTGCTTCTTCCCGGTGATGGCCTTCGTGGTGCTGGGCTACGAGCACTGCATCGCCAATATGTTTTTCATCCCGCTCGGCATGATGGAAGGAGCTCAGGTAAGTGTCGGACAATTTGTCTTGGCCAACCTCATCCCCGCCACCATCGGCAATATCATCGGAGGAGCCGTATTCGTAGGGTGCGTCAACGCTTGGGTGCATCTCCTTCCACGGAAAAATTGCTAATTTTGCATCACCGTTCAAGTATATAATTCAATGATCGATCTACTGATAATATTTCTGCTCATCGTGGCCCTCTGGTCAGGCTACCGAATGGGAGCCGTGAAGCTGCTCGGCTCGATGTGCGGTCTGCTATTGGCGCTCCTCGCCTGCCACCTCATGGGCGATCAGTGCGCCGCCATAGCCATGCGCTGGCTCCCCAATCCGGTGGAAGCGGCTATCGTGGCCTACACCGTGCTGTTTCTCGCCGTGTGGCTCGCCGCCGGCCTGATATGCGGCGCCGCAAAGAAGATACTCCAGTCGATATGCCTCGGTAAGATCGACGCCGCACTCGGCTCGATAATGCTCGGCTTGATGGCTCTCACAGGAATGAGCGTGATACTCAACGTATGGCTCGTCTACGATCCGACATCCGACATAATGTCGGGCGGCGGAGCCATAGCCGGCTCCACGCTCGACTTCGCCCCGAGAATGCTGGGATATCTTGCCGCCGCAGATAACTTTTAGACCCGCACATACGTTTACAATCTGCTACTTTCAATCATCGCACAGACATGAATCAGAATACACCATCAGGATGTCCGCTGGCCGACAACCCCGCCGACCGAGCCGCCGACGAGGCATCGCAGGTCATCGAAGATGTCACGGGCTCCGACTATAAATACGGCTTCACCACCGATATCGACACCGACATACTGCCCCCGGGCCTGTCGGAAGAAGTGGTGCGCTTCATATCAAAGGCCAAGGGCGAACCCGACTGGCTTCTCGACTTCCGGCTGAAGGCATTCCGCCATTGGCTCACGCTCACGCCTCCCAAGTGGGCGCATCTCGATATCCCCGACATCGACTTTCAGGCCATAAGCTACTACGCCGCCCCGAAGAAGAAGGAGGGGCCGAAGAGCATGGACGAAGTGGATCCCCAGCTCATCGACACCTTCAACAAGCTCGGCATACCGCTGCAGGAGCAGCAATTGCTCGCCGGCATGGCCGTCGACGCCGTGATGGACTCGGTGAGCGTCAAGACCACTCACCGCGAGAAACTCGCCAAAATGGGCATCATCTTCTGCTCCATATCGGAGGCCGTCAAGGACTACCCCGATTTGGTACGCCGCTATCTTGGCAAGGTAGTACCCTATACCGACA
Organism: uncultured Porphyromonadaceae bacterium; assembly: GCA_947177605.1. Taxonomy (GTDB): domain Bacteria; phylum Bacteroidota; class Bacteroidia; order Bacteroidales; family Muribaculaceae; genus Paramuribaculum. Next base: position 2,701 of record CAMWUX010000032.1, on the reverse strand, counting down.
ACTTCTATGCCGCCCTCAACTCCGCCGTATTCTCCGACGGCTCATTCGTATATATCCCCAAGGGAGTGCGCTGCCCGATGGAGTTGTCGACCTATTTCCGCATCAACGCATCGGGTACCGGCCAGTTCGAGCGCACGCTCATCGTGGCCGACGACGACGCCTACGTATCATATCTCGAAGGCTGCACCGCCCCGCAACGCGACGAGAATCAGCTCCACGCAGCCATAGTGGAGATCATAGTCGAGGATCGCGCCGAAGTGAAATACTCCACCGTGCAGAACTGGTATGCCGGCGATGCCGAAGGACACGGCGGCGTCTACAACTTCGTCACCAAGCGAGGCCTCTGCCGCGGCGACCACTCGAAGCTGTCGTGGACACAGGTCGAGACCGGCTCAGCCATCACCTGGAAATATCCCGGATGCATTCTGGCCGGTGACGATTCGGTAGGCGAATTCTACTCCGTGGCCGTGACCCGCAACCGCCAGCAGGCCGACACCGGCACAAAGATGATACACCTCGGACGCAACACCCGATCCACCATCGTGAGCAAAGGTATCTCGGCCGGCCACAGCCAGAACAGCTACCGCGGTCTCGTGAGCGTGGCGCCAAAGGCAGAAGGCGCGCGCAATTATACGCAGTGCGACTCCCTGCTGCTCTCCCCCCACTGCGGTGCCCACACCTTCCCATACATCGATGTGAAAAACGACTCCGCCATCGTAGAGCACGAAGCCACCACCTCCAAGATATCGGAAGATCAGCTCTTCTACTGCAATCAGCGCGGCATCCCGACCGAAGAGGCCGTAGGCCTGATAGTCAACGGCTACGCGCGTGAAGTGATGAACAAGCTCCCGATGGAGTTTGCCGTCGAGGCTCAAAAACTCCTCCAGATCTCACTCGAAGGCTCGGTAGGCTGATTCCACCCAATAATCCGGAAAATAATTACCACAATGAAAGATATACTCCTACAAGTCAACAACCTCCACGCCGGCATCGAAGGCAAGGAGATACTCAAAGGCATCGACCTCACCGTGCGTGAGGGGGAAGTACACGCCATAATGGGACCCAACGGCTCGGGCAAGAGTACACTGAGCGAGGTACTCGCCGGCAATCCGGCCTTCACCGTCACCGAAGGCACCGCCACCCTCGGAGGCCGCGACCTGCTCGCCCTCTCCCCCGAGGACCGCAGCCACGAAGGTCTGTTCCTCTCCTTCCAGTACCCGGTGGAAATACCCGGAGTGTCGATGGTCAACTTCATGCGTGCCGCGCTCAACGCCAAGCGCAAGTATTTCGGCGAGGAGCCTATGAGCGCCACCGACTTCCTGAAACTGATGCGCCAGAAGCGCGCCATCGTCGAACTCGACAACAAGCTCGCCTCACGCTCCGTCAACGAAGGATTCTCCGGCGGCGAGAAGAAGCGCAACGAGATATTCCAGATGGCCGTGCTCGAACCCCGTCTGTCGATTCTCGACGAGACTGATTCGGGTCTCGACATCGACGCGCTGCGCATCGTGTCGGGCGGCGTCAACAAACTCCGCACCGACCGCAACGCCACCATCGTGATCACCCACTACCAGCGTCTGCTCGACTATATCAAGCCCGACTTCGTCCACGTACTCTACAAGGGTCGCATCGTGCGCACCGGAGGTCCCGAACTCGCCCTCGAACTCGAAGAGCGCGGCTACGACTGGCTTAAAGACTAAGACCCACGGCGATGAACAGTCTACAGCAATATCTCGATATCTACACCGGAGAGCGGGACTTGATCGACGCCCACAGCGCTCCGCTTCTCAACCGGCTGCGCCCCGAGGCTTATGAAGTGCTCAGCAGCGCCACGCTCCCGGCACGCGGCGACGAGAACTATGTACACACCTCTCCGGCCGACATCTATGCATTCGACTACGGCCTCAACCTCAGCCGACTTGCATTCCCCACCGATACTGCCCGTACATTCCGCTGCGGTGTACCCAATATGTCTACACTGCTCGGAGTGGTGGTCAACGACACATTCGCGCCATCGCGCACGCTGCGCGACAATTGTCCGCAGGGTGTCAGTTTCCTGTCACTCCGCCGCGCGGCCATTGAGATGCCGCAGCTCGTGGAGCGCGCCTATGGCTCCGCCGCCGATCTCTCCGATCCGGCCACAGCGCTTAACACTCTGCTATGCCAGGACGGCGTGCTGATCCACATAGCCGAAGGGGTGCACCTCGAAAAGCCCCTGCAGCTCGTCAACATATTTTCGGCTCCAACATCGCTACTCGCCCCGCGCCGCGTGCTCATCGTAGCCGAGCGCGGCTCATCGGCCGAAATTCTGATCTGCGACCACACTCAGGATGCTTCGACGCACTATCTCGACGCCAACGTCACCGAAATAATTGTGGCCGAGGATGCGCGCCTCGACGTGTGCCACATCGAAGAGTCGTCGGCGCTGACAGCCCGCCACGCCAACATCTACGTGCGCCAGGCCGAGCGCTCCGACTTCCATTTCACCGAAGCCACGCTCACCTGCGGCACCACGCGCAATAATTTCTCCATCGACCTGTCCGGCGCCGAAGCCTCCGCCCAACTCGCCTCAATGGCCATCGCATCGGGCCGGCAGACCGTCGACAACAATATCGTGCTGCGTCACCTCGCGCCTCACACCTCAAGCCGCCAGCACTTCAAGTATGTGCTCGACGACGAAGCCCGCGGAGCCTTCTCCGGC
>CAMWUX010000031.1 GCA_947177605.1 uncultured Porphyromonadaceae bacterium | reverse complement strand
AACTTTGTCGCCATAGCCCCCGAGTATTCGGAGGGCAACATCCCCTCGCTCATGGAAGCCGGAATAACCCAAGTATCGTGCAGCAGCACCACTCCGAGTTTCTATCCCAAGACATTTGAACAAGCAGTCAGCTTCTTAAAAGACGTACTTCCCGGCGACGTAATGCGTGAAGAGACTAAAGTAGGCGATATGCGTCTCGTCACATATACCGCCCGTCACTCCAACGACAGCGATACCATCGTCACCGACGGCCTTCTGAGTATAATCTACCTCCTCGAGCAGCCCGACGGCACCTTCCACTCCGGCTACTACGAAGCCCCCATCCCCGTCAACGACTGATCGGGATACCTACGAGATGCGATAGGCACTCAATTATTTCATTGCCAAGTCGCAAAATCTTATTACCTTTGCGGTGTAGTATTCAAGAGAGGATACTGCACCTTTTCATTTTTGCTCAATACGCCTCTGAATCACCACCTCGGAATTTGTAACGAGCACTTATAATACACGTTGAGAACGTGCCACACAGCGCGGGCTTTCTCATAGTGTATTTAGGCTTGTGGTGAGCCAAGAGGCGTATGGCGAAAGTCTGCGCTTTTGTTTTTATTGGCAATTGTGCATACTACGTCCAACCGACACAATGGCAATATTGCACAACAACCAATTAATAAACAAACACAAATGAAAAAAGAAATCAAATTGTGGGAACAAATCCTTTCCGGTATGCTGATCGTGACTTTAATATTATGCTTGCCCTTTGAGGCTATGGCACAATATAATATTAACCGGAGCAATTTATTAGAAAGTGGCTCGCCCTTAGTTCTGCGCCTGACTGAGAATTTCAAAGCCGACAATAAAGCAGATGCAGGAGCTATAAATGCTGTAGTAGATACTGATGTGTACTCCGCCGATGGAACAAGGATTCTAATTAAAGCGGGCACACCGGCGTTTATAGAATATTCAGCAGAATCTAATGGATCATGGGGTAAAGCCGGCAAGATATGCTTAACTAACGCTTCTACAAAAACTATTGACAATAGACGAGTGTCGCTCCGACTGAGTAGCTGTAAAAATGGGGGCAGTAAACTCGGTGGTGTAATCGCATTATCTGTAATATTTTTCCCTCTTGGCCTTATAAGTGGCTGTATGAAAGGTAGCATGCCAAAAATCCAACAAGGAACCACGTTTAATGCTACAGTAATGCAAGACGTAGCTGTAGAATAAAGCCAAATAATAAAATACTAATAGGCCGTCACTTCATTGTGCACGGCTTATTTTTCATCAAGTTCGTCAAGGCAGTAGCGGATTTTCGACTCAAACCAATCATCAAGCCGCATCGCCTCGATCTCACGATATCGCTCCTCCATACCCGGTGCCGAAAATTCTTCCGGCCGTTCGGCGTGCCTCCTCTTCACAAAATACCAATTGCGCCATCGCGCAAACACATTAGCTCCAAACATACTGATCCACATCGGGGTATCTTGATCTATCACATTGCCCGACAGATCAAGAAAGTCCTTCAAAACCTTGCCAAACGCTTCTGCAAACTCATCATCAGCAATCATACCCTGATACTTATTCCGTAAAAGCGAAATTGCACGCGATTCAATATCCGTAAACTTAGTCCGTCGCCCCTTGCGGAAGCGACCGAATAGATCCAATACGTAGTCAAAACTCATAGCCAATTTTATTACATCTCGCAAATATACGTATAATGCACAAAACCGCAACTATCTCTCGCCGCAACGACACCCGACGAACAATAATCTCTCACCTACGTTTATATGTATATCTCAACACATGAAGAAATGGCCGAATCGCTTGAAAGGAGGTAGGCACCAAATATCAATATTCAATAATTATGTCTTACAAAATCATCGAAATCGAAGGCATCGGCGAAGTTTACGCCGACAAACTCATCGCCGCAGGCGTTAAGACCACCGACCAACTCCTCGAAAAAGCCGCCTCCAAGAAAGGCCGTGAATCACTCGCCGAAGAGACCGGAATCTCCGAAAAACTCATCCTCAAATGGGCCAACCATGCCGATCTGTTCCGCATCAAAGGCATCGCCGGTCAGTTTGCCGAACTACTTGAAGCTGCCGGTGTCGACACCGTGAAGGAACTACGCCATCGCGTAGCAGCCAATCTCCATGCCAAACTCGTGGAAGTCAACGAAGCCAAGAACCTCTGCAACCGCGTACCGGCCGAAGCCGAAATCGTAAAGATGATCGAGCAGGCCAAAGAACTTGAGCCCAAGATGACCTACTAACCGCACACATCCATCTATCCAATTTTCTTATCGGGTCGGCCGCAACCACATGCGCCGGCCCGATTCATATATGCGCCCCCGGCGTTAAAAACATTCCATATTAATCATTTTTATACTAACTTTGCACACCGAAATAAATACACATCAATATCTCCCCTGATCCGCTACTATACATAGCAATGACACGCAATAAGCATCTCTCATCACTTACATCGGCGATATGTGCCGGAATATTACTATTATCAGCCACATCTTGCGACAACGATAATATTAAGGAAACCTTTGAAATGACATCTCCGGTCCTGCCGGTAGAAAAGCCGGCCACGGCCACAGTCACTTTTCCCGCCGCCATAATCGGCAGTCTGGGTCAGTCAGAAGAAAATTTCAGAAAATGCTTCATCAACATCGTTGACCCATCCGACGCCATGATCATCATTATCGACAGCGACGCGTTAGAGGGAAATGAGGCTGTAATTACCGATGCCTACAACAGAGGCTCACTTATCGCCGTGCTAAAGCCCGATGGGTCAGTCGTATCCGATTGGAGCGACCGCAACAACATATTCTATGCCGGCCCCGACGATAGCGAACGATGCGCAATCTACGGATTCAACAATAGCGGTATATATTATTCCCTCGACGAGGGAGGTGGCCTATTCGGAGATGAGGATGTGCCATTATTCCATTTCAGCGGTTGGGTCAACTCCGTATTAGGCAACCGGCTCAAAGGTGTCGACCTGCGCACCAACGACATCCGGAAGCGTTTCCTACCTCAAAGCATCACCCACACATTCAAGGTCTCGCTCGACCAACAGCAACTCATCGACTCTCATTGGGCCACCGAAAACCAGCTCTCACTTACCACCACCGCCAATGCCACATATACCATATATCCCATCCATGTCTTCGATGGCAGTGCCACCGGCGATTATTACGCCGTTGAAGCTGAGATCGTGCTCCACAATGCACCAATGAACAATGGCGAGTGGTTGCGCCGGCGCGGAAATGAAGTTACACAGATGTGCGGATTCTACCTCAACCGATGCAACGTCGCCGCAAGCCTTCTTTGCAATACCAACGGTACAATCGCCGAATCAACATCCCATAAATTCCCCGACGGCGCCACACCCCACCCCCTATCGACAGCCGATGCCACCACCTACTACCCCGGATTCGAGTGGATACTCGACGCCACCGTATCAGGAGGCATAGCCGACTCCAAGGACAATCACAAACTCACCGCCTACAACAATTGGACCTGGAGCAACACCGCCGCTACCCCACTGCCCGGCATCGAAATCAAGAACAACAGCACCGACACCGATGTAGATTATACCCTCATGGTCAACAGACTTCCCGGCGCTAACGCCGACCCCACCGTTGCCTCCATACCCGACATCGCCTCAAGCGACCTCACATTCCACTATTCATGGATCTGGTATGTAAGTGACATTGATGAAACGTCAGCCGACCGCTTATATATGCAGGTAAGTATCAATCCGGTATATCAGGCATATCAGTGGATCATCGGAGGAAAGGCCACCGTAGGAGAGTTTGAAAACAACGTACCTGCGTTCAAATTCCCGCTAACTCCGCCCAATCGCATCGCCACTTGTAGCACCATCATTCGCAACACATCCCCTGAATCATATTATATCAGCGACATCCGATTTTGGCGCAATAAGACCACCGACCGGGAGCCAGACTACGTAGTACCCCAGACCATCTGCACCCCCTCCGCAACAGGTGACAGCGGCATCAGTGCTACAATGCTGCTCCTTCCCGCCGGCGACTACACCATCAAAGGCATAAGATACTCCATCGAGAACGGTCAGCCCGTAAATGAGTGCGAGATCACCAACACATCCCCGATCACACTCCCCGCCGCCGGCACCGTCACCATCGACTTCGCCTCCCCCCTCTTCACCACCCGCTGATCCCCACCCTGTATGCAATCGCTCTACATGCGCTTCACCGATTACTTGGCGGTGCGCTGGTAGAGGTAGCGCTTGATCGAGCGCTTGGGAGTCTTTTCAAACTCCTCGTTCATCAACTCGAAACCCGACACTTTGGAGTAAGCGGGCACCTCCTTGTTGAGTTGTTCGATGTTCTCTTCCATTGTGCGACGGATATCATCGGTAGTCATACCCTGCTTGGTAGCTGTCTCATAGTAGGGATACACAAGCGCCACAAGGCGAGTGCTATCCTGCACTACTATCGACTCTGCCACGAAGGGCATATTGTTGAGCTTCTGCTCTATCTCTTCAGGATAGATGTTCTGACCCGACGGACCGAGAATCATATTTTTGTCGCGCCCGCGCAGATAGATGAAATTGTCGGCATCAATCACTCCGATATCTCCGGTACACAGCCAGCCGTCGTCCGATAGCGCCTCGGAGGTAGCATCGGGATTTTTATAGTAGCCCTTCATCACATTGTCGCCACGCACCCATATCACACCGGCCACCGTCTCCGGATCCGAGGAATCGACGCGGGCTTCCATACGGTCCACGATGCGACCGCACGAGCCTTTACGGGCTATCGTGTGAGGCGCATAGGAGATAAGAGGAGCGCACTCAGTCATACCGTAGCCCACAGTGAAGGGAAACTGTATACGACGCAGAAATTCCTCTACCTCATGATTGAGAGCGGCACCACCGATTATCATCTCGCGGAGCTGACCGCCGAAAGTATCATTGAGCTTGGCTTTGACCTTATGCAGCAAGTGATCGTCGACAAACGGCACATGAAGCAGCAATTTCATCAGCGGCTTCTCAAGCAGCGGGAACACTTTGGTCTTGATAATCTTTTCGATAATAAGAGGTACGGCAATGATAATCTTGGGGCGCACCTTGGCAAACGCATCCATGATCACCCTCGGCGAAGGAGTGCGGGTGAGGAAATGGATATGACACCCCTTGGCGAAAGGATGAAGCAACTCTATCGCCAGACCATACATGTGGGCAAGCGGAAGCATACACACTATACCGTCGCCCGGCAAAAGGAAATCAAGATGATCCACCGTGTACTGGACATTGGACCACAACGCACGGTAGCTCAGCATCACACCCTTGGAGAAACCGGTAGAACCGGAAGTATAGTTGATCAGAGCGAGTTGGTCGGGCTGCTCCTCATAAAGAGTGAGATCGGAAGCACCGAAGCGTTCGGGAAACTGCTGACCGAAATACTCGTTGAGGTGGGCACGCGCATCAGCTATCTCCTCGTTGCGCGCCACAAGCAGAGCGAAGTCGCTCATGCGGAATATACCGGTAAGGCTTCCCATGCTGTCAGCATCCAGATTCTCGTATATCGCCTCGTCGACGAAGAGAATCTTAGCCTCGCTATGATTTATAAGGTGATGGATCGTATCGGGCTTGAACTCGTTGAGAATCGGCACAGCCACAGCGCCGTAAGTAAGGCAGCTCATCACAGCCACCGACCATTGCGCCGAATTGCGTCCGCATAAAGCCACGCGGTCGCCGGGATTTATACCCGCGCGGCGGTAGAGGATATGCAGTTTGGTGATCTTGCGGGCTACATCCTTATAGTTGTACGACGTGCCATTGAAGTCCGTAAGCGCCGGGAGCTCCCAATTGGCCTTGATCGACTCAATAATATATTCGTTGAGCGTGGGCTGAGATTTCATATATTTGTAATTTGGTTATGATACCTTGAATACGCAAAAATAGGAAATTTTGTTTAGAGTGGAAGTTTTGAAAGCAAAAAATGGCATATTTGGAATAACTATAGTAAATTTGCATACTTAAAATCCATACATCAACCCCTATGAAGATTAAGTTTACCATAGCAGCCGCTATACTTGCATTCTCAGCCTCATGCGCAGGCGCAGAGCCTCAGAACCAATACAAACTGACCGTGAACTTCGATCCGGAAAACGACGGAGAGGTAGTGTATCTCTTCGATTACGACACCGGTGAGAAGATCGACAGCACACTCCTCGACGGAGGCATAGCCCTCTTCACAGGATCGGCCGACACTCCGCGCCTTGTGCGCATCATTTCAGGCGGCGAGCGCTTTGGAAGCGTAATACTTGAGAAAGCCAATATCGACGTATGGGCATTCGAAGGTCGTTGCGAATCCGACGGCGTCCTCTCGATGCGTAGCGACGCATTCGAGGCCGAGGTCGACAAGCTCGGTCAGCAGCTCCGCGCTCTCCCCGACGACTCCGCATCAGCCATCAAAGCCGACTCCATATATGCCGCCTACGACGAGATGATGGAGCAGATCATTGCCGAAAACGCCGGCAATCCGCTGGGCAAGTATATGTTTATGAATGTAGCTTCTTCGCTTGACCTCGCCGGATACGACGAATACATGGCCAAATATCCTGCCCTGAAGGACTGGACTCGCATAGCCAATCTGCGCGACGGCCTGCTCAAACGCGCCGAGACAAGCGTAGGCAAGAAATACAAGGACTTCGAGGTGACTTACGACGGTACCACAAAGCGCCTGAGCGACTATGTAGGTCCCGACCACTACACCATCGTCGACTTCTGGGCAAGCTGGTGCGGCCCTTGCATCCGTCAGGTGAAAGTGCTCAAGGAGCTCTACGGAGAGTATGCCGACAAGGGTCTCAACTTCCTCAGCGTAGCTGTGTGGGATAAGCCAGAAAATACACTCGAGGCCATCAAATCGCACGAAATCACATGGGATCAGATCATCGACGCACAGTCGATTCCGACCGATCTCTACGGCATCAGCGGCATACCCTGCATCATCCTCATCGCTCCCGATGGCACCATCGTGAGCCGCGACAAGCAGGGCGACGACCTCAAAGCCGATGTAGCTGCTGCCATGAGTACATTCGAAGCTCCCGCCACTAAAGAATAATTCCCCTCACGCAATATGAAAGAAAAGATAAATCAGCTCAAGGAAGAAGTTGCCGCGCTCACGGCCTCATCGCTCGAAGAAGTAGAGCAGCTTCGCATAAAATATCTCAGCAAGAAAGGTCTGATCACACTTGCCTTCAACGACTTCCGCACCGTACCCGCAGAGCAGAAGCGCGAGATGGGTCAGCTTCTCAATGAGCTCAAGAACGCCGCTACCGAGAAGATCAACCGGCTGAAGGAGAATCTACAGTATTCCTCCGACGAATACTCCGATATCGACCTGTTCCGCACTCCGGCACCCGTGACCCTCGGCACGCGCCATCCCCTCTCGATAGTCAAAAACGACATCATATCCATTTTCTCCCGCCTCGGCTTCACCGTAGCCGAAGGTCCCGAGATCGAAGACGACTGGCACGTATTCTCCTCGCTCAACTTCGCCGACGATCATCCCGCCCGCGATATGCAGGACACCTTCTTCATCTTCCGTCATCCCGACGTATTGCTGCGCACCCACACCTCCTCCGTACAGAGTCGCGTGATGGAGCACACACAGCCCCCTATCCGCATCATCTGCCCCGGACGTGTGTACCGCAACGAAGCAATATCGGCACGCGCCCACTGCTTCTTCCATCAGGTAGAGGCTCTCTACGTCGACAAGAACGTATCGTTTGCCGATCTGAAGCAGACACTCCTCTACTTCGCCCGCGAGATGTTCGGTCCCGAGACCAACATACGCCTGCGTCCCTCCTACTTCCCCTTCACCGAGCCTTCGGCCGAAATGGATATCTCCTGCAACCTGTGCGGCGGCAAAGGCTGCTCCTTCTGCAAGCACACCGGCTGGGTAGAAATCCTCGGCTGCGGTATGGTCGATCCCAACGTGCTCGAAGCCTGCGGTATCGACTCGAAGGTCTACTCCGGCTTTGCACTCGGTATGGGCGTGGAGCGCATCACCAACCTGAAGTATCAGGTGAAAGACCTGCGTATGTTCTCCGAAAACGACCGCCGTTTCCTTGAGCAATTCGAAAGCGCACGTTAAAGCGCACGACTCCATCCGCTAACACTCACATCACCTACCCATGACGCTGATCGAACCGCTATCTGTAGCCGCCGGAGGCGCCATGGGTTGTCTTTGCCGCTACGCGCTCGAATTCATCCCTGCGATATCCACCAAGCCGCTACCGGTCATCGCAGCCAATCTCGCGGGATGTATCCTCATCGGCATCGTATCTGCTCTGCTGGCTCACTTCAACGCTTCGGCAGTGCTCAATCGGTTACTCGTCACGGGACTCCTTGGCGGCTTCACCACATTCTCCGCATTCGCCCTGCATCCGGTAATGCTTATCCGACAGGGGCTGTGGGCTGAAGCAATCGGCTATGTCACCCTGTCGGTGATTGGCGGCCTGCTTCTCTGTGCAGTAGCAATGACAGGCACCGAATATTTTCTCAAGACCACCTCTGCCCTATGACCGTAAGCGATCGTTACCGACTATTTGTGGAGTGGTTCGATGCCAATATGCCCGATGCCTCCACCGAACTGAAGTTTGACAACCCCTATCAGTTGCTCGTGGCCGTGATCCTGTCGGCGCAATGCACCGACAAGCGTATCAACCAGGTCACCCCCGCACTATTCGAAGCATTCCCAACCCCCGAGGCTTTGGCCGCGTCCAATGCCGAGACGGTATTCGAATACATCAAATCGGTATCGTACCCCAACAACAAGACACGTTCTCTGCTCGGAATGGCGCGTACGCTCGTCGAGGAATTCGGCGGCGAAGTGCCGTCGGATATCGATTCGCTGTTGCGCATCCCCGGCGTAGGCCGTAAGACAGCAAACGTAATACTCTCCGTGGTATTCGGCAAAGCCGCCATGGCTGTGGACACCCACGTATTCCGCGTGAGCGAGCGCATCGGCCTCACTACCGATTCCAAGAACCCGCTGCAGACCGAGCGCACACTGATGAAGTATCTGCCGGAGGACAAAGTGGCACGCGCCCACCACTGGCTCATACTCCACGGCCGATACGTGTGCAAGGCTCGCAAGCCCGACTGTCTAAACTGCAGCATCAAAGGCATCTGCCGCTACTATCAGAAAAATGGATAGCGCCACCAC
>CAMWUX010000030.1 GCA_947177605.1 uncultured Porphyromonadaceae bacterium | reverse complement strand
AATTGTAAGTGGCCGATACCTTGCCTGCGGAGGCTTTGATCGTACCGAAATCATGAGAAGTCTCTGAGAATGTGATTGCAGCCTTATTGTCGGCCGCCATAGCCACCATAAGAGTTATGGCTGTAAACAGGGAGAATAGTATGCGTCGCATCATAGCGGTAAGTTATTTTCTTATATAGACAATCGTTGCTGGTGAAAGTTTATTCCTCCTCTTCGGATTTGGGCGCCGGCTCTATACGGATCATTTCAAGGCGTGTAGCCGTGCGTTGCATTATGGTGAAGAGATGAGTGCCGATGATAAGCTTCTCGTCCTTCGACGGGATGGCGCCGGTATTGAACAGTATGTAGCCGGCAAGCGTCTGATAGGCGTCATCCTCGGGAATGTCGATGTGATACACCGTGCGCAGCGTCTCCACCTCGATTCGGCCGGAGCACTCGTAGACTCCCGGCTCGGGCTGTCGCACCGGCTCACCGGTGGTATCGTGCTCGTCGCGGATATCGCCGAAGATCTCCTCCACAAGGTCCTCGAGGGTCACAAGACCCGCAGTGCCGCCAAACTCATCTACGATTATAGCCATCGAGCGTTTCTCGGAGAGCAGGCGCCTCATCAGTTTATTGGCAAGAAGCGTTTCCGGCACGAATATCACAGGCTTGATATGCTCCGTCCAGTCCGATTGCGGATCGAAGAGCTCACTCACATGGATGTAACCGAGCACATTGTCGATATCGTCATCATATACCACTATCTTGCTTCGGCCCGACTCGGTGAAGAGTGCCACAAGATCGTCGCGGGTGGTAGTGGCGCGGTTCACGGCCACGATCTCATTGCGGGGCAGCATACAGTCACGCAGATGCGTAGTCGAGAAGTCGAGAGCGTTGTGAAACATCTTCACTTCATTCTCTACCGGCGCACGCTCCGGATTCACTTCGTCGATACTCTCCTCAAGATACTGGGTGAGATCTCCCACCGACAGCATACCCGATGAGCGACCGGTGCTATGGATTCCAAACAGCCGCATCAGCGAGCGCGACAGCCATGAGGAGAAGAGCGATATCGGCAGCAGCACGAGGTAGAAGAGCGCGATGGGCAGAGCAAACACCTTAAGCGATGTAAGCGGATTGATGCGAAACATCGTCTTGGGCAGAAATTCGCCCGTAATAAGTATCACGCCTGTCGATATGAGAGTGGAGATCAGCAGTATGAGCGCCTGATTGATTCCAAGCGGCTCAAGCCAGCATTCCTCGATAAGATAGGCGGCTCCCATACCGTAGACCACAAGCATTATATTGTTGCCCACCAGGATTGTGGAGATAAAGAGGTCCTCATTGCGATAAAAGCGGCCGAGGATACGGCCCATCAGTCCGCCATCCTTCACGTCGAGCTCCACGCGGACGCGGTCGGCGGTGACATACGCTATCTCCGTGCCCGAAAACAGGGCCGAAAGCAGCAGCGCCACTAAGGCTATGGCAAGCCAGGTTATAGTCGGGTCTGTCATTTCTTTTTCTTCATGAGTAAGTTAGGCGAATCCTCCGTCACCGTCACCGGCTCCAGACGGGTGTTGGGGCGACCGCCGCGCTGTATATTGGCTCCGTCGAGACGTCGCAGCGGGGCATTGCTCGGATTCACCGCGCGGTTGGGTGCGCGTAGCGATGGTTCGGGCATCACGGGCTTAGGCGCGGTGTCGGCGGCCGTCCGCTCTCGGGCGGCGGAGTCGGTCTTGAATTGCGACGACGGGAAGATACCCGACACGCGGAGCACATGGTAGTCGGTCATCGTCTCGTTTGACTCGAAGCCGTAGCCTTCGATCACACGACCGCTGCGCTCGATGTGAATGAAGGAGTCGCTGTATATCTTCTGTGTACGCTGATTCCAGAAAAGTTGCTCGGTAAGAAATTTCTCACCCTGCAGATTCTTCACATCGACGTAGCCGTCGAGACGCCACAGTTGTTTATCCTTGAAATAGGTAGCCGAGTCGCATTCTATCGAGGCATCGACCTTGAATTTCGGATCGAATTTTTCCAGTTTCAATCCGTTGGGAAAACGCCACTTCGGTTCCGAAGCCTCCTCATACATCAGCCATAGCGGGGTGATGATGCGGTAGCGCGTGATACCGCTGTCGGATATAAGCGTCACCACATCGGTAGTAGTCATCGTGGGCGACGTCTCCGGATCCACTCTTCCTGCCATCATCTCCTTCTCATCCTCGCGGCATCCTGCAAGGATATGCACGAAAATGAGCAGGGTCGCCGCCACAGGCAGCGCCCTAAGAGATTTTCCCGACCATTGACTTCGGACTGACGACATGGCGCGGATTCGGTATGATTAGCGGATCTTATTCTGGAAGAACCAGAGTTCGTTGAAGTTGATACCCAGTCGGATATTGAAGTAATTCTCCTTCAGCAGAGGATTGGGATGAGCCTGACGGTGACGATATTCAAAGCCGAGATTGATCACAGTCTTGGAGCTAAGGGCCGGCAGACCGAAACCGAAGCTCACGCCATACTCGCGCACATTGTTGTCACCCACCATTATGTAGTCGTGATTGAAGAAGCCGCCGGCGCGATACGTGATTCGGCTCAGATAGCTGCCGCGTACGGAGTGGGTGTACTCGCCGCCTACATTCACCTGCCAGCGGTCGGCGAAGCGCGTGCCCTCGAAATGGTCGAGTTGCAGTGTCTTGGCCTTTGCCCAGGGCTGATACGTGAAGTCGACACCCACATTGAGCCGACGCTTCCATGTATAGCTCAGACCGGCGCCCCACGAATCGGGCAGCGTAGCATTGTGGCGCAGCTTCGCCGTAGCCACCGTATCCGGCTTCTCATCAGCTTCGACGTCGTACTTCACCACACGGGCATTGCCCAGAAGCGTCTTGCCGGGCGAATAGACCACGCCCATACCGATGCGGTTATCGGCGTTAAGGTTGACGGAATACTGGGCGCCCACCTGCACACGCCAGTCGCGCACCTCCATCACCTGCTCGAAGAGCGACGACGAGCCACCGTCTGTATTGGCATACACGTCGTTGACCGTCGTGCCGAACATATACGAGAAATTGGCACCCAGGCTGAAGCCCTTGAACAGACGGGCCGCATAGCCCAGATAGAGCTGATGGATACCGCCAGAGCCCTGACGCGAACTCAGGCCGTTCTTTATCTCGTTGCCAAACGAATATCCCACCGACGAGAAGGGCAGGATACCGAGGCTCGCACCCATACGCTTGCCGATAGGCACCTGCATGGTGAGATAGTCCAGACCGCCACCGTACTGGGTCGACTTTCCGTCGGTGTCCTCCATCTTCACGGTGGAGAAGGTCAGACCCATATCAAACAGGAATGTGAGCGAGTCGGCAGCCGCATACGACGCGGGATTCATCACATTGATCTGGCGCCCCGAATTCAAAGCGTAGCCTACGCCGCCCATCTGCGATTGGGCGGCAGTTGTATTGTCGTTGAGCAGACCGTAGCCAAACTTCGAGTAAGGCGAATTGATCTGTGCTGTAGTGGCGAATGCGCCTATCTGCAGGGCGGCTATCGCAATGATCAGTCTATTCTTTATTTTCATTATATAAAAGTATTCTGTTAAGGCCCTTGCTCACCAGATGAGGCTCCACTACCACCGGGAAGCTGCAGAGACGCGAAAGTTCTGTAGCCCAGCCGCCGGTAAGCACAGCCACGGTGTCGTCGGGCAGATGTCGTTTGTAATATTCGAGCGCCCCCACGATACCGTAGACAGCGCCGAGCACCATCGCGCTCTGAGTGTCATGGCCGAGAAATTCGCCCGACGGCAGTTCCCGGGGCACCTCCACGCGGGGCAGACGTGCCGTGAAGCGATGCAGCGCTTCAAGACGCATATTCATACCCGGAGCGATATTACCCCCGGCAAACCGGCCGTCGGCCGTCACCGCGTCGTAAGTCACAGCAGTCCCGGCATCCACCACCAGAAGCGGGCGGTCGTCTACAATCACACGTGCTCCCACAGCCGCCGCGATGCGGTCAGCCCCGAGCGACCCGGGAGTACCATAGTCGATCGTCAGCGGCAGAGGCATATCCGATGTAAGGCGCTTCACATCGGGGATAAAGTTGGCCAGACCGGCCATCAACTCGGCCGAGCGTGAAGCCACAGAGCAGTAAAGCGCGGCCTTCACCCCTCCGCACGACGACACAAACTGAGCCACCGCCTCTACCGAGAGGTGGGGCACAATGCGGGTTTCCAGCATCGTCGAGTCGTGCCAGAGAGCCATTTTGGCGGCCGAATTACCTTGGTCTATGGTGAGATAATGCGCCATTCGGCTACAAATTTATAAATTATTTTGATACTTTAGTCATTTCGATTGCTCTTCGGCCGCCTTACGTAGTGCGCGCGGGATCATGAAAGCGGTGTAGATGATCAGCACACCGCCGGCGAGAGTAAACGCCAGCCAGTCGGCCGCACGCCACGGCGAATACCACATGAAGAACGCACCCACACAGAACATTATGCAGGCCCACACCTCGATACGCGCCAGGCGCTTCACCCTCATCACCTTTCCCTGATAACCGGGAGTGATGATGCGGCACACCGTAGCCAGTACGGCGCCTATGGTAAATACGTAGCGGAATGCTGTGGATTCAGGATTAAGCAGTGGCATCGCAGTGCCGAGCATTATGAGCAGAAGGCCTACATTCATCAGCCATAGCCAGAGTGGTGAGTTGCGCATAGGGATTGGTAGAGTAGAGAAGAGGTTGTTATCGGTTTATCATTCAGGTGTCACCACATACACATCCTCGTGAGGACGCTGCATATGGTATTGTTCGCGGGCCACGCGCTCAAGCGTCACCGGATCGGATGCGATCCGCCGGTTGAGTTCGCGGTAATACTCCAGCGTATCGGTCTCAGCCTTGATCTCAGCCTTCAGGCGCTGCACTTCGCGGTCGTAGCGATAAGTCTCGGGGATAGAGGTATCTGTAAAGAAGAGCAGATAAGCCATCACACCCACGGCCACTATGAGCGTAAAGCTCACGTAGCGTTTACACCACTGGAAGAAAGTAATATGTCGGGACTGGAGTTTCACGTGGCAAAAATAATGATTTTTAATCAGTCTGCAAAGCCGACGGCTCCTCGGGAATACGATAGATCGAGAAGTTGACACTCCCGTAAGCCACATGGCGCACAAGATACGGACTGCGGGCGCAGATAGCAGTCACATCCTCAAATCCCGCAGCCGTGCGCCGACGCGCCGGATGCTCGAGTATGAAGTAACCGCCCGGGCGCAGGATACCGCTATCCATCACCGCCGGGAGCACCGCATCAAACTCCGGCAGATTGTATGGCGGATCCGCAAACACGAAGTCAGCACTCCCCTGTGGCGCAGTAGCCAGATAGCGGAACACATCCCCGCGCACCAGCTTCAGATTATCCTCCTTCAGCTCCGCCGCCACCTTGGCGATAAACTTCCACTGGGTAGCAGCCTTCTCCACAGCCGTGACTCGGGCAGCTCCGCGCGACAGGAATTCAAAAGTGATTGCTCCGGTGCCCGCAAAGAGATCCACCACGTCGAGACCCTCCGTATCCACGATATTCTCGATGATATTGAATATATTCTCGCGGGCGAAGTCGGTAGTCGGTCGCGCCGTGATATTGCCGGGCACATCGAATCGCCTGCGGCCGTATTTGCCTCTGATTATTCGCATAAGGGAAGTATTAGGAAATCAAACGGTGCTTCGAGCGTAGCCCGCGACCCGCGGTAGCGAAGCGGAGGCATCGGCAGAGCCGAAGCCGAGATGATATATTTCGACAGCAGTTCATGGAGCTCACTGTGGCGCATACCTACGCTACCGGCATATACCGGCGTTTCAGCCGCGTCCAGTCCGAGCTCCCCGATAGCCCACATTATATAATATGCGGCGTCGGATGGCGTGCGTGCCGCAAAATCATTTGCCAGCAGAAGATTGCCATCGCTCACCGCCACCACTCGCGTGCGGTCGCCCTCCACCGGAGCATACACAGCCGTACCCTTCTGGCTGCAAGCCATAAAGTAAGCTATACGGTTGGCAGCCGCACTCATCATCTTCACATTGAAGAAAGTGCGCGTGATGAAGTCCGCGATCTGCCGCGGCTGACGGATAGCCACCGACACTCCGCCGCCACAGTCATACAGCTCTACCTCATCGTCCGATTCCTCGCCTACGGTCGCGTTGTAGATCACCGTAGCCTGCTCGGCGTCAGCCTCTGACGGCACTGCCACGGCAGGAGTGTAATCCACTATACACGCCACCGACTTATAGTCGGCAAGCAGCGGCGGATTGCCATACACTATTTCTTCAATAGCCTGCAGAGTAGGCTCTTCGTAGGCATACGAATGCCATATCATCTCGTCGCGCGCAAGCGGCGGGTAGAGAGCCACATCAAGGCACTTCGGGCCTATCATCAAGGCCATCTTCCAGAGTTCGGGCTGGGTTACGGTATCAAGCGTCTGATTCATTTCATCGCAAAAGTAATCAATTTTTTTGCTATCTTTGCTGAAAATGGAAAAGTTTGAAATCAATATACTCGGTTGCGGCTCCGCCGTGCCCACACCCTACCACAACCCCGCGTCGCAGGTCATCAACTTCCGCGACCACCTCTATATGATCGACTGCGGCGAGGGATCTCAGAGCATGATGCGGCGTATGGGGCTGAAATTCTCGCGCTTGCGCCACATATTCATATCCCATATGCACGGCGACCACTGCCTCGGACTTCCGGGGCTCCTTTCCACCATGGGGCTGCTCGAAGTCGGCGGACACATCAATGTTTACGTACCGCGTCAGGGGCTCGACATCATGGAGCGCACCATCCGTTTCTTCTGCCGCGACGAAGAGCCGGAGATCCATATCATACCCATCGACGGAGCTTCAACACTCCTCGACACCCCATCGCTCACCGTCCGGGCCATCCCCCTCTACCACCGCGTCGAAGCCTATGGCTTCATATTCTGCGAGAAGCCCAAATCCCGACATATCAATGGCGAGATGATTCGCTACCTCAACGTCCCCATCCGCGACCTGCCGGCCATCAGGGAAGGCGCCGACTGGACCGCCCCGGACGGCACTATCTACCCCAACAGCCGCCTCACCACTCCCCCCGAGCCTGCCCGAAGTTACGCGTATTGCTCCGACACCGTCTATAATCCCGCCGTAGCCCGGGCTGTCGGACCCGTCGACCTCCTCTACCACGAAGCCACCTACACATCCGACCTTGCCGAGCGAGCCATAGCCCGAGGCCACTCCACTGCCGCCCAGGCCGCCGCCATAGCCAAAGAAGCCGGAGCCAAATCACTGCTCATAGGCCACTACTCCAAGCGATACCGCGATATAGAGCCCCTCCGGGCCGAAGCCGCCGAAATATTCCCCGACGTGACAGCCGCCACCGAAGGCATGACCATAAAGCTATGACCCAACAGGATACCGACATATTATATATGCGTCGCGCCATCGACGAAGCCAGACGCGCGGCAGCCATCGACGAAGTCCCCATCGGAGCCGTCGTAGTGGCCGACGGACAGATCATCGGTCGCGGACACAACCTCACCGAGCAACTGACCGACGTCACCGCCCACGCCGAAATGCAGGCCATCACCGCCGCCACACAGACCATCGGAGGCAAATACCTCACAGGCTGCACACTCTACGTCACCGTAGAGCCCTGCCTCATGTGCGCCGGCGCACTCGGCTGGAGCCAGATATCGAGAGTCGTCTACGGAGCCTCCGACCCCAAGCGAGGATACTCCCTCTTCACCGACCGCCCGTTCCATCCCCGCACCACCGTCACATCCGGAGTACTCGCCGACGAATGTGCCGCCCTCGTCACCGACTTCTTCCGCGCCAAGCGCAAATAAAGCCCCGGGCATGGGGGATATTGAAAGAGTTTGTTTAACTTTGTGGTCATGATCAACCGCCTGCTGCGCTACGGGCGCATAGCCATATCGCTGATCGTATGGTGCATCCTCACTATCGGCTTCATTCTCCCCACAGTCAGTCTGGCGGGAGTGGCCGGCTACGTGGAGCATCTGGAGATAGTGCTCGCAGTCACTATGTCAGTGAGCATCTTCGCCATCTGGCTACTCGTCACTATGGTATTCGGGCGCGTCTACTGCTCCACCTTTTGCCCCGTGGGCACCCTTCAGGATATCGCCGCACGCGCCGTCAGGCTCACACCCCGCTCCCGTGAGTGCAGGCGATACCGCTATTCTCAGCCATGCAACGCAGCTCGCTACGGCATCCTCGCCCTGATGGCCCTGCTCCTTATGGGCGGAGCCGTGATACTCACCTCCATACTCAACCCCACACTCGCCTATGAGCGGATATGCACCGACCTCACATCATCGCTCGGGCGCAACACCCTCATATCCGCCGGCATCGCAGCCTCCCTGCTGTTCATCATCCTGATAGCCGGAGCCCTCACGGGACGCACACTCTGCAACACCGCCTGCCCCGTAGGCACCATGCTCGGCCTCATATCGCGATATTCGATATTCCAGATCGACATCGACACCGACAAGTGTATCCAGTGCGGCCGATGCGCCGACGTGTGCAAAGGTCATTGCGTCGATCTCACCGACCATATCATCGACGGCTCTCGCTGCGTATGCTGCTTCGACTGCATCAACGTATGCCCCAACGACGCCATTCACTACACCACCTCGCGCAAACGCCTCTCGCAGCCGCTCATGCAGCGCATCGGCGAGCCACCCGCCGAAGAAGAAGGCGTCGAAGCCACCATCACCGGCTCTACCGACAATTCAAACCCGACATCATGAAACAGTATCTCCAGCTTCTCGACCACATCCTCACCAACGGCACCGACAAAGCCGACCGCACAGGCACCGGCACCCGATCCACTTTCGGCTATCAGATGCGCTTCGACCTCAGCGAAGGCTTCCCGCTCGTCACCACCAAGAAGTTGCACCTCAAGTCCATCATCCACGAGCTCCTATGGTTCCTCGCCGGCGATACCAACGTCCGATACCTTCAGGACAACGGTGTGCGCATCTGGAACGAATGGGCCTCCCCCGACGGCGACCTCGGACACATCTACGGCTACCAGTGGCGATCATGGCCCGACTACAACGGCGGCACAATCGACCAGATATCTCAGGCCATCGACGACATCCGCCACAACCCCGACTCGCGCCGCATCATCGTAAGCGCCTGGAATGTAGCCGACCTGCCCAACATGAACCTCCCCCCCTGCCACGCCTTCTTCCAGTTCTACGTGGCCGACGGCCGCCTGAGCCTCCAGCTCTATCAGCGCAGTGCCGACAGCTTCCTTGGCATACCGTTCAACATCGCCTCCTACGCACTCCTCCTCCTCATGGTCGCACAGGTCACAGGCCTCAAGCCCGGCGATTTCGTCCACACC
>CAMWUX010000029.1 GCA_947177605.1 uncultured Porphyromonadaceae bacterium | reverse complement strand
GTACTCGACGGCATAGGCACTTTCGCGCCATCTGGCAACCCATCCAATCCTATAGCTTTCACTCCGGCGCCTGAAGTTGCCGATACGCTCAATGCTCCTTTCGCATTATTTACTGCGGTAGAACTGAGCGATGCTGTGTCGCAATCCGATCTTGATGCGATTGACGAAGAAGAAGCAATAGTTGTGGAGGTCATCGTAAATACTGAGAGCACGGAAAACTCTGAAGTATCGGAAATCGTAGAAGTACCAGAACCCGAATCAGAGGAAGAGCCGGAAATTCACGAACCGGGTGACGGGCAACCGGAGGAATCTACAGAAGAGCATCCGGAAGCTCCCGAAAGCGATATTAACTCAGAGAGCTCCGAACACGAGTCCTCCCCAGAACCGGAATCGGAACCAGTTCCCGAGCCTCAGATCACTACCATTCCGGAAGATGAAGAGGAGTATGTAGAAGAATACTACGAGGAAGCTCCCCGCAAGTCGAAATTCTGGCTTGGATTTCTGGTCGGCGCATTCGTGGGACTGCTCATGGGCGTGATCATGTGGGCGCTATATGTAATCTATTACATTAATGGTGGTACTACGCTGTGATAAAATTGATTAAAAATTTAACCCTGAAAAGAAAAAATAGACAATTTTAACACCGCCGCTGTAATCAACCACGTTTGCAATCGCTAAATTTGCTCCGACAAAATCACTCAACACACATCAAAACATAAATCACTGACTAACAATGGGTGTTTCAACAAACATTAAAGAGCTCAACGATCTTGTAGCTTCGAAAAGCCAACTCATCAACCTCATAGTGCAGGGTATGGATCAGACTATCGTAGGCCAGAAGCATCTGGTAGATTCCCTGCTCATAGCTATGCTTGCCAACGGACATATCCTCCTCGAAGGTGTGCCCGGTCTGGCAAAAACTCTTGCCATCAAGACCCTTGCCCAGGTAATCGATGCAAAATACAGCCGTATTCAGTTTACCCCGACTTGCTGCCGGCCGACGTAATCGGTACAATGATATATAGCGTACAGAAAGAGCAATTCCAGATCAAGAAAGGTCCGGTATTTGCCAATTTCGTCCTTGCTGATGAAATCAACCGTGCCCCAGCTAAAGTGCAGAGCGCACTGCTTGAGGCTATGCAAGAGCGTCAGGTGACAATCGGCGACAACACATTCCCTCTCGACAAGCCATTCCTTGTGATGGCCACGCAGAACCCCATCGAGCAGGAAGGCACCTATCCTCTGCCCGAAGCACAAGTCGACCGTTTCCTTCTTAAAGTCGTGATCGGCTACCCTACCCGCAACGAAGAGCAGATGATTATCCGCCAGAATATTTCCTCTGCACCGGTAGAAATCCATGCGCTTGTAGATCCCAAGGAAATCATCGAAGCGCAAAAGATCGTAGAGCAGATCTATCTTGATGAAAAGATCGAGCGCTATATCGTCGATATCGTATTTGCCACACGCAACCCGGCGGAATATGGTCTCAACGACCTTCAGGGCATAATTTCCTTCGGTGCATCGCCACGTGCTTCGATCGGTCTGGCTCGCGCTGCCCGCGCGTATGCGTTCCTCCGCGGCCGCGGCTACGTGATACCCGAAGATGTACGTGCCGTAAGTCACGACGTACTGCGCCATCGTATTGGCCTGTCATATGAAGCAGAAGCCAACAACATCACTGCCGACGAAATCATTTCCGACATTCTCAATAAGATCGAAGTACCCTAATCGCCATCACCAATTTTCAATAGATGCTTACCAACGAGCTACTAAAGAAAATACGAACCATCGAGATCAAGACACGTGGTCTCTCGCAGAATATCTTTGCGGGCGAATACCACTCGGCCTTCAAGGGTCGCGGTATGACCTTCTCCGAGGTCAGGCAATACCAGTATGGCGACGACGTAAGAGACATTGACTGGAACGTCACAGCGCGCCACAACCAGCCATACGTGAAAGTGTATGAGGAGGAGCGCGAGCTTACGGTAATGCTTCTTGTAGATGTATCGGCCAGCCGTCTGTTTGGGGCTGTCGGAATGGAAAAGCGTCAGATGATAGCGGAGATTGCGGCGACCATAGCCTTCTCGGCTATTCAAAACAATGATAAGATCGGCGTGGTGTTCTTCTCCGATAAAATTGAGAAATTCATTCAGCCCAAGAAGGGTCGTAAGCACATTCTCTTCATCATCAGCCAGCTTCTCGATTTTCAGCCCTCGAGTCAGGGTACCGACATAGCTGCGGCTCTCAAGTATTTCACCGATGCGATGAAGAAGCGTGCTACCACATTCCTGATTTCTGACTTCATCGATACTCACGACTTCTCTAAAGAGCTGTCGATATCCGGCAACAAGCACGATCTTATCGGCATTCAGGTCTACGACCGTCGCGATGCCAAGATGCCGCCGGTCGGCCTGCTGCATGCGCGCGACCTTGAGACAGGTGAAATGCGTTGGATCAACACGTCGTCGAAAAAAGTGCGCAATGCCTACGACCGTTGGTGGTATGAACGCCAACAATACCTCTCCCAGCAAATGGCCAAATGCAACATCGACTATATCTCCATTGCCACCGATGAGGACTACGTCAAGACATTGATCGGTTTGTTTAAAAACAGAGGTGTACGATAATGAAATGTAGATTCTTATACATAGTGTCACTGCTGATTGTGGTATTGGCCTCGACCAACCGCATTGACGCCGCCCCGGCCAAGTACACTGCTACGGCAGCACTCGACAGTACACTGCTTATTCAAGGCGGCAAAGCGCTGCTTAGTGTCGAATTTTCAGGTCAGCTTGACGCCAATGCCCACACCGAATATATTGATACGATGTGGCATAATGTCGAGATCAAACCGATAGAAGGCAGTATCAATACTTATGATGGCACGGACCGTGCCACACTGCGCAGTCTTTATGTAATCCAGGCTTTTGACTCCGGTCTCTACACGCTGCCTCCTATCTATTGCATATCCGGCTCCGACACGGTACTCACCAATCAGCCGGTGCTTAAAGTTGAACCGATGCCTCTAGACACGGCCAATCTCGTAATGGAGAATGGCGAAGTAGTGGATCTCGTGATCAACGATTTCACCGATGTGGCTGATGCTGACTACAGTATTTTCGACGCCCTTCCCGGTTGGGCCACTGACTACGGATGGTGGATTCTGGGAGCGATAATCATCATAGCATTACTTGCATTTGTGTACTTCAAGTGGCTGCGCCACGGTAAAATACCATTAATGCCTGTACGCAAGCCTGTGCCACCTTACGAACTCGCCAAGCAAAGCCTCGAAGCTCTCCGTGCCGAAGGCTTGTGGCAGAAAGGAGCCGAGAAAGAATACTATACCAAGCTCACCGACATCCTCCGCACCTACATTCAGGGACGCTTCGGTATCAATGCCATGGAGATGACGTCACGTGAGATATACGAGGCTCTTGCAGCCAATGATGAAGCCAAGAAAGTCCGCGTACTCGCTCAAGATCTTATGCGCGAAGCCGACTTTGTGAAATTCGCTCAGAATCGCCCGGGCGCCGACGAAAACGAAGAGGCATTCCGCCTTGCCGACACATTCGTGGAAAGTACCAAACCGGTACCAGTAGAGCCTGGTGAAAGTGATGATAAGCCCGCATCCGCCACTAACCAAGAAAAGGAAGTTCAGTCATGATACAGTTTGCTCATCCCAATTACCTCTGGCTGCTCCTCCTCTTGCCTCTCTACATTGCCTGGTATGTCTATACCCGCCGGCGCCGTTATCCATCGATGGGGCTATCGACGATGGCTGCCTTTAAGAGTCTCCCCACATCCAAGAAAGTATGGGTGCTTCATGCACTCTTCGGTCTCCGTGTGGTGGCTATCGGACTGCTTATCGTGGCATTCGCCCGCCCGCAACAGAGCATCCGCTGGACCGAGTCATCGACATCCGGTACGGATATAATTCTCGCCGTAGACGTATCATCGAGTATGCTTGCCCGCGACTTCCAGCCCAACCGACTTGAAGCTGCCAAGGAAGTAGCATCGCAATTTATCAAAAAGCGCGATACGGATAACATCGGTCTGGTGACCTTTGCAGCCGAATGCTTCACTGCCGTACCGATGACTACCGACCATGCACAGCTGATAAATTATATGAACAGCATCGACGTAGGTCTGCTTGAAGACGGCACGGCTATCGGTGATGGTCTTGCCACATCGATCAACCGTCTGCGCGACGGCAAAGCCAAATCCAAGAGCATCATTCTGCTCACCGACGGATCTCACAATGCCGGCCAGCTCGCTCCGCTCGATGCGGCCAAGATCGCGGCTGAATACGGAATCCGGGTGTACACCATAGGTATCGGCCGCAATGGCACCGCACCCTTCCCGCAACGCGATGCATTCGGCCGCGTCTACGAAGTGATGCTTCCCGTACAGATCGATGAAAAGACGCTTACCGCCATGGCTGATGCTACCGGCGGAAAGTATTTCAGAGCCACCGATGCAGATGTGCTCGAACAGGTATTCGACGAGATCGACCAACTCGAACAGACACAAACTTCCGTACGCAAATTTGCCACGGCAGAGGATACATACCTTCCATGGGCTCTTGCCGCTATCCTGCTCCTCGTATTCGAGTTGTTGGTGCGCAACATATTCGTACGTCATAATCCTTAAGCACGACACAAGCAATAGATTATCTGATGATAAATTTTGCCAACCCTATATATCTACTTTATCTCGTCCCGGTACTTCTGGTTCTGGCCGCCGTATATATACGCGGGCGAGTAATTGATCACCGCAATCTGCGCCGTTTTGGCCGCCCCGATGTGATTGATCCACTTATGGCTGACCGCTCGCGCTATATGCCGACGATTAAGATTATACTCCAGCTTACCGGTATAACTTTCGTGATGATAGCCGCTTCGCGACCATATATCCACACCAACAGCGACACTACCTATCAGACCGAGGAGGAAACGGTGAAAGGTATTGAAGTAATGATATGCTGCGACCTGTCGAATTCTATGCTCGCATCCTCGACAGCTGATGTGAAAGGCATCAGTCGCCTGCAGAGAGCCAAGTATCTTCTCGACAAAGCACTTGATAACATGTCGAACGATCGTGTCGGCCTGGTGGTATTTGCAGGCAATGCATATCTCCAATTGCCTATCTCGCCTGATATTCAGGCAGCCAAAATGCTCATCAACGGTCTGTCGACCGGCATTATACCTCTGCAGGGCACAGCCATTGGAGCGGCCATAGATATGTCGCTCAACGCCTTCGACCCCGAGAGCCAATTCAGTAAGACCATCCTTCTTATCACAGATGGTGAAAACTTTGAAGACGATGCCATAGCAGCAGCCAAGAAGGCAGCCGAATCCGATGTTCAGGTCAATGTGATCGGTATCGGCTCGGCCGGTAATCCGATGCCGGTGCCTGTAGCTGAAGGTTCAGACCAATATATAGAATACAACGGCAGCCCGGCCCTCACGGCTCCCGATGCGGCTGCCGCAGCCGAGATAGCCAAAGCCGGCGGCGGTATATACATCCCCGGCGGAGCGTCCGATGCAGTAAGCCAGATCGACACCCAGCTCGACAAACTCGCCGCAAAAGAGTATGTACGTACAGCGATCCCGTCGGATTCCACCGACCTCTTCCCCATCGCTCTTGCCTTGGCCATATTGCTGCTGTCGATCGATATATTCGTGCCGTATATCAAACTGAAATGGCTGCGTAACACCAAATTCTTTACTGGGAAATAATGACTCGACTATGAAATCCTTACTTTCCATATTGATACTTCTTATCGGATCTGCGGCCACAGCATTGGCTTCCGACCCGAACTCAGAAAATACGACAGATCGTCGCGAGCGCAATTGTATCAAGCACGGCAATGAAGCCTACCGAGCAGGCGATTATGCCAAAGCTGAAGAATGGTACAAGGAAGCGCTTCAGTACAATCCGACCTCTACACTCTCACTGTTCAATCTCGCTCTCACCGTTGAGCGTCAGCATCCTACCACTAAAGCAGAGAAAAATCAGCAGCCGGAGGGTACCGCCGCGACAGGCAACGCTAATGCCGTGGATGATCTCTATGGCAGTCCCAAAGCTCTCTTTTCCAAAGTGACAGAGATATCGCGCGACAATAACCTGCGTCAGGCGTCATTCTACAATCTTGGCAATATCGCATTCAACGAAACTGACTATGCCGCTGCCATAGAATACTACAAAGAAGCTCTGCGCATCGACGAATCCAATATGAAGACGCGTCAGAATCTACGTATAGCTCAACTTAAGCTCCAGCAGCAACAGGATCAGCAGCAGAATCAGGATCAGAATCAGCAACAGCAGGAAGATCAGGAGCAACAAAATCAGGACCAGCAGCAACAACAGGATCAACAGGATCAACAGCAGCAGGAGAATCAGGATCAGCAACAACAGCAGTCGCAACCTCAACAGCAGACCAACGGCAATCAGACCAAACAGAATGCCGAGCAGATTCTCGAAGCCGCGCGCAAACAGGAGGCTCAGACTCGTAAGGATGTAGAGCGCCGACAGAACAGCCGATCCACACGTACCGTAGTAGACAAACCCTGGTAACAGAATATGAAAACAAGAATATATCTCACACTCCTTTCCCTCTTGCTAATTGCACCCGCGGCAATGAGCCGTCAGGCATCTGCAAAAGCCACTGAAGAGCCTGATATATTCTGCCGACTTATACTCTCCACGGAAAAGACTTATGTCGGAGAGGCTTTTGTGGCCTCACTGATGATTTACACTACTCATAACATCGACCGCATTGATGTAGCGAATGGATTGAAGCACAAAGGATTTGAGGCAATGGAGCTGAAGATCGGCAATGTTCAGACATCCTACCAGAGAGTCGACGGCAAGCAATACCTTGCCGGGGTGCTACGCCGATGGATTCTTACTCCACTGAAGAAAGGTAAGCATAAGATAGAGGTCGATGATGTAAAAGCGGTGGTGGAAGTACCGCAGCTTGTGGATTATGGATTCTACTCAGCCTATAAATATCAGGCGATTGAAGTAGATCTGCCTGCTACATCAATCGAAATCCAAGTGGAATCGCTTCCAGACAAAAAACCATCGGGATTCAGTGGTGCCGTCGGTCTATTTGAGACAGACCTGCAGATGTCGAAACGAACGCTGATCGTTGGAGAAGAAGCCACGCTCACATACAGCATATCAGGTATCGGTAATCCCGGACTCATAGATAAACCGACCATATCACTTCCGCCCGGCATCACAGTAAAAGATTCCGAACACTCGACAGATGTCCACCTCACAGGCAAAAATATCGTAGGATCATACACAGCCACATATCGCGTCGTCCCGACTAAAGCCGGAAGGTACAGCGTGGAATTGCCCGAATTTATATACTTCGATCCGGCATCAGGGAAGTACGAGACCATACCCTCACGCAAAGTCGACATTCCGGTTGCATACGGAGAAGTATTTGAAATGTAATATCCAATGACCAAAATGAAACGAATCAGTATATTATTCATCACTATCTTGATAGGCACGCTCGGCGCTTTGGCCGAGCCGACATTTACGGTCAAGACCCAGCCCACCGTAGCCGTAGGCGACAAGTTTCCGGTAGTCTACGTACTCACCGACGCCTCCGCATCAGAGCAATCGCTGAATGCACCGCGCATCAACGGCTGTAAATTTCTCTACGGTCCAACCAAGATGTCGAAACAGGAGTATTCCAACATCAACGGCAAACAATCATCGCGAAGCAGTATAGAATTTACTCTGATATACAAGGCCGAGAAAGAAGGAACATTCACAGTGCCTGCAGCGACTATAGTGGCCAATGGGAAACGCCTTACAACCAAGTCTACCCAGATAAAGGTAGTGGCCGGTCAGGCTCCGGCATCACGTCCCGACGTGCAGCTCGATGATCCGTCGACAAAATTATCGGGTGCCCCTATCAGCGCCAACGACCTCTTTGTGCGCATCAACCTGTCGAAGTCTACGGCTTATGAGTATGAAGCTATTGAGTGCAGTATCAAATTATATACCAAATATGGTGTAAACGAATTTATTGCCACTCAGCAACCCAGCTTCGACGGCTTCCTTGTGGAAGATCTACCCAACCAGAGCCAACTCAATCAGATTGAAGAAGTCAATGGCAGCCGCTACTTCACGGCAGAGTTGAAACGCTGCATTCTCTTTCCGCAAAAGTCAGGCAAACTGACCATTCGATCCGGCTCATACGACCTGCAGGTCCAGCAGTTCGACAATGTGAATATGCATATGTTCTCGGCATTGACCCCGACATACCGAAAGCTGCAGATATCAAGCAACTCCGCATCAGCCGATATCAAAGCCCTCCCCTCCCCTCGCCCAGCCGGATTTACCGGTGCTGTAGGCTCCTATAATGTCGATGTGCGTCTGTCCTCGACATCCTTCCGCACCAATGAGCCTGCATCGCTCATATATACGGTAACCGGTAGCGGTAACATCCGCTACATCACAGATCCCGAAATCGACTTTCCGGGCTCATTCGAGCAGTTTAGCCCCGAGCACAAAGTAGATGCATCAATGCGCGGCAACAATGTGGTTGGCGAGGCCGTCACTACATATACATTCGTTCCTCAGGAGCCCGGACAATACACTATTTCAGTTCCCGACTTCGTGTATTTCGATCCGGCAAAAGGAGAATATATCACCATACCCACTCACGACTTCCCGATCAAAGTGAACCGCGGCTCCGGATCAAACAACGTAGATCAGCGCAACATCGAAACAAAAAATACCGATATCCTTTATATCAAGCGCTCGCTTGGCGATCTGTCGCACGACCACCCGTACGCAATCGTATCGGTATGGTTCTGGCTGCTTGTCATCCTCGTGCCGGCCGGCGCCATAGCAGGCTACCGCATCTACCGTTGCAATCAGGCCAAGGGGGATCAACCGGCCAAACGTATTGGCAAAGAAGCTGAGCGAAGCCTCAAGATGGCGCGCGCCTATATGAATTCCGACAAAACCGATCTCTTCTATCAGGAAGTGAGCAAAGCGCTCACCGGATATATTGCATCTCGCCTCAAGCTCCCTATCGCGGAGCTTACCCGTGAGAATATCGCGGAACGCCTGTCGGCACTTTCCGTATCGCCCGAGCTAACTGAAGAATTGATAAGCCTGCTCGATACCTGCGAGATGGCGCGATTCACATCCGCAGCTGTAGATGCAAGTCCCTCCGAGATATACGGTAAGGCCGCCAATATCATTGGTCAAATCAGTAAACTAAAAGTCAACAAATAATCCCAACGATACCGATATGCGTCACATTATATATATATTGCTGCTGACAATTTCCCTCGGCGCAAGCGCAACGGAGCTGACCGACTCCGCCGATATGGCATACGACGACGGTAATTTCGACCGCGCTATAGAGCTTTATACACGTGCGCTCACTGACGAAGGCTCTTCAAGCGATCTCTACTATAATCTCGGCAATGCTTACTACCGCACGGGCAACTCCGCACAAGCCATTCTGGCCTACGAACGCGCCCTGCGCCTAAACCCGGCCAACACCGAGGCTAAGGCTAATC
>CAMWUX010000028.1 GCA_947177605.1 uncultured Porphyromonadaceae bacterium | reverse complement strand
CGGCTACTACACCCAGGCCGACAAATGGAGCAAGATGGGCGTGCAGTCGATGTCGTCGTCGCTCACGCAGTCCTTCCTCCCGGCTCTGTCCGACTATCAGGACAGCCCCACGCAGTTTGCATCCGCGGCCTCGAAGATGAACCGCCTGAGCGCCTACCTCGCCACTCCGTTTGTGGTCATCCTCATAGCCATGGCTACTCCGATATTCCACGCCCTCTTCGGCGCCAAGTGGGATCCGGCCATAATCCTCTTCCAACTGCTGCTCGTCAAAGGTTGGTTCACGATATTCACATCGCTGTATAATAATTATGTAGTGTCACTCGGTCGTGCCCGTATGGTAGTGTGGACGGAGATCGTACGCGATTCCATCGCCATCATTGCCATCGTCATATCCTTCCCCTACATCACCATGACTACCCCCGGCAATCCTACCTATGGGCTTGCCATATTCCTGTGGGGGCAGGTGATAGCCTCTGCGCTCGCATGGGCCTTTATGCTTGTGCTCGCCTCCCGTGTATCGTGGTCGCGCCCCGGCCGTTTCCTGTCCGACATCGCCCCTTATGTGCTGCTGAGCCTCGGTGTTGGAGCTGTCTTGTGGGCTATCAGCCTGCTCGACATCAATCCGTGGGTCATGCTCGTGCTTCAGGGAGCCATAGGTCTGGCGGTATATATGGGTATATGTCGGCTTACCGGGTCGGTGATGCAGCGCGACGTGGTGCAATACCTGCGCTCGCAGTTGGGACGCAAAAAAGTTGACGATAAAGAAAAGGTTTCGTAACTTTGCGGTATGTCAGTCAATAAAGTAATACTCCTCGGCAACGTGGGCAAAGATCCCGTGATACGCTATGTAGGCTCGCGTCCCGTAGCCGAATTCACGCTTGCCACGACCGAAAAGGCATATACCAACCGCGAAGGCGCTCAGGTGCCGGAGCGTACGGAGTGGCATCGGATAGTGATGTGGGACAATAACGCCTCCATCGCCGAAAAGTATATCCGCAAAGGCTCGCGCCTCTATATCGAAGGCAAGCTCCGCACCCGTGTGTGGGAAGACCGCACGGCCATAAAGCATCAGGTCACAGAGGTCTACGCCGACACTGTCGAGCTGCTTGGCCGTCCGCAGTAATAGTCCGAAACAATCAATAATCATTATCACACATAACCAATGAAAGAGAATCTTACCGAGCAGGAACTGCTCCAGCTCGATGATCCCGTGGCAATGCCCGAAAACGCCTACCGCGAGCTCGGTGATGGCGAGCACTATCGCCCCGTGATGCATCCGGCGCGCGACTACAAGGAAGTGACACCCTACTCTGTGACAATGGGTGTGCTCATGGCTATAATCTTCAGCGCCGCGGCCGCCTACCTCGGTCTGCGCGTAGGTCAGGTATTTGAAGCCGCCATCCCCATCTCCATCATCGCCGTAGGTCTGTCGAAGGCTCGCGGTCTCAACAATCCTCTGGGTCAGAACGTCATCATCCAGTCCATCGGCTCATGTTCGGGCGTGATAGTGGCCGGTGCCATCTTCACCCTCCCGGCTCTCTATATCCTCCAGGCGCAGGGACTTGATATTACGGTCAACTTCCTTGAGGTTTTCCTCAGCTCGTTGCTCGGCGGTGTACTCGGTATCCTCTTCTTCATCCCCTTCCGCAAATACTTCGTGAAGGATATGCACGGCAAGTACCCCTTCCCGGAGGCTACCGCCACATCGCAGGTACTTATGTCGTCGCAGGCATCAGCTTCGCAGACCAAAGGTCAGGCTCTCACTCTGGTGGTGTCCGCTCTGATCGGCGGTATCTACGATTATCTGGTGGGCACCTTCGGACTTTGGGCCGAAAGCATTTCCACCACTATGGCTCAGTGGGGCACCGCACTCGCCGCCAAGACCAAGATGGTATTCTCCTGCAATACATCGGCAGCGCTGCTCGGCCTCGGCTACATCGTAGGTCTGCGCTACGCCTTCATCATCTTCGCCGGTTCCGCTTTGGTATGGTGGGTCATCATCCCGCTGCTCGGCACTTACGGCAATGAAGCTATCGCTGCTGCCGCTCCCGAAGCCATATTCAAGGACTATGCAAAGCTCATCGGTATCGGCGGTATTGCCATGGCCGGGGTGCTCGGCATCATCAAGTCGTGGCCTATTATAGCACAGGCCACCGGATTGGCTGTACGCGAATTCAAGGGAGCCGCATCCGACAGGAAGCCGGTACGCTGGCAGACCGATATCTCGATGAAGCACGTGGTATTCTTCATGGCGCTGGCACTCGTCGTGGTATTCGTATTCTTCTGGGTCGGCGTCCTCCACAACTTCTGGCAGGCACTCGTAGCATGGATCGTGGTCACCATCATCTCATTTCTCTTCACCACCGTGGCAGCCAACGCTATCGCTATTGTCGGCACCAACCCGGTATCAGGTATGACACTCATGACACTTATCGTGGCTTCCTCCATATTCGTAGCCGTGGGTATCAGCGGCACATCCGGCATAGTGGCCTCGATGGTGATAGGCGGCGTGGTCTGCACGGCGCTTTCTATGGCTGGCGGCTTCGTCACCGACCTCAAGGTTGGCTATTGGCTCGGCTCCACGCCTAAGAAACAGGAGTCGTGGAAATTCCTCGGCACTCTCGTATCGGCAGCCACCGTAGGCGGTGTGCTTATGCTTATGAATCAGGTCTATGGCTTCGGCGGTGAGGCTCTCGCAGCACCGCAGGCCAATGCAATGGCAAGTGTGATTAAGCCCATTATGACAGGTGGCGACACTCCCTGGATGCTCTATATCACCGGCGCCGTGCTCGCCCTGCTGCTCAACTGGCTCGGCGTACCCGCACTCGCATTCTGCCTCGGTATGTTTATCCCGATGGAACTCAATGCCCCGTTGCTCGTGGGCGGTCTGGTAGCATGGTTCGTAGCTTCCCGCTCGAAGGATAAGGCTGTCAACGACGCCCGTCGCGAGCGCGGCACCCTCATCGCTTCCGGTCTCATCGCCGGTGGTGCCCTCTTCGGCGTGTTTGCCGCTCTCACCCGCTTCTTCGCCGGCGAACTCACCATCGAGATGGATGCTTCGCTCAATATGTGGCTCGGCATCGTGATGTATGTAGCTATCGTGGTCTACCTGCTTTGGGACACCATGCGCGCAAAACCCGTCGAATGATTCACCGATGATCCGTGACCGCCGACTTGCACGCAGCATTGCCGCAATCGCCATTCCGGCGGTAATCACCAATATCACTACTCCCATACTCGCGCTCTCCGACGTGGCTATTCTTGGCCACGCGGGGAGTGCCGTTTTACTGGCAGCCATCGCCGTTGGCGGTACCATGTTCAATCTCCTGTACTGGCTTTTCGGATTCCTTCGGATGGGCACGTCAGGACTTACTGCGCAGACCTACGGCTCGGCTGGCAATACCCGTGTAGTGCTGTATCAGGCGCTTGGATTGGCCACCTGCATCGGCCTGACAATGATCGTCCTTCAGATACCTCTTGAGCGCCTGCTCCTCTCCCTTATCGAGGCCGATGCGCCGGCCGCCGCTCTTGCATCGTCCTACTTCCGTATCTGTATATGGGGCGCGCCCGCCTCGCTCGGTATGTCGGCCCTCACAGGCTGGTGTGTAGGTATGCAGAATTCCCGCCTGCCTATGTGGACATCCATCTTCATCAATCTGCTCAACATTGCGCTTAGTCTGGTGCTGGTATTCGGAGCAGGCATGAAGATCGAAGGCGTAGCCTTGGGCACACTCACGGCGCAGTGGGCCGGATTCCTCCTCACGCTTCTGTTCATCGGGCGACACTACGGCTTCCGGCGCGTATCCGTCGCATCATGTTTCCGTGGGCTTGGACGGCTGTTCAGCATCAATACCGACATACTGCTCCGCACAGTCTGCCTGGTAGGAGTCTCTGTCTGGTTCACTCGTCAGGGAGCCGCTCAGGGCGATGTGATGCTTGCCACCAACGTATTGCTGCTCCAGTTTTTCACCTTCTTCAGTTTCTTCATGGATGGCCTTGCCTTTGCCGGCGAGGCATTGGTGGGAAAATACTTCGGGCGTTCCGACGCCCGGATGCTCCGCCGCA
This sequence comes from uncultured Porphyromonadaceae bacterium, assembly GCA_947177605.1. GTDB lineage: Bacteria > Bacteroidota > Bacteroidia > Bacteroidales > Muribaculaceae > Paramuribaculum. The sequence continues at coordinate 5,510 of CAMWUX010000028.1, read as the reverse complement.
GTGTGCGCTATCTGCTCGTGGCCGGCGGGGGAGTGGCGCTGCTCTTCACCATCGTATATGCCGTCGGAGCCGATATGGTGTGCGGATGGCTCACCACCGACGAGCGCGTCGTAGCCTCGGCGGCTGAATATTCGCTGTGGGTGGCGTCGATTCCGGTGATGGGATTCATGGCCTTCTCGTGGGACGGCATCTTCATCGGCCTTACGGCCACGCGCTCGATGCTGCTTAGCATGGCCGTGGCGGCAGCCGTATATTTCGCCGTATGCTTCATCGCATTTCCCGTGATGGGCAATCACGGCCTGTGGCTCGCATTCGTGACTTACCTGCTCACTCGCGGCATCGTACTCAGCATTTGCTACCGCCGTCGCCGTATTCGCTGAGGTAGGCTTGGCAGGCCTCTGCAAGTTCGTCGTACCACTCTTGGCCAAACCGCTCTATCAGCGGCTCGCGCATGAATTCATACAGGCGGATTCCTTTGGCTCGGCCGGCCACCCGGGCGCACTTGCATATCTTCCAGCGGTGGTAGTTGACGGCGGTGAACGTCGGATACTCCGTGAGGCGCAGCGGATAGAGATAGCACGATATCGGCTTGCGCATCGAGCATTTCCCCTCGCGATACGCCTTCTCGATCGCGCAGAGACACTTGCCGCCGGGACCGTATGTGGTAAACACGCAGTTGCGCCCGTCGACAATCTGGGTCACCAGATCCCCCTCTTCATCCACATAGCCCACACCGGCTTCGGCGATGCGCTCCTTGGCGGCAGGAAGCAGATACGGCTCCACTACCTCGACGAGATTCTTGAGTTCTTCGTATTCGGTCTCGGTGATAGGTGCGCCGGCGTCTCCCTCGATGCAGCATTCGCCGAGACAGCTGTCGAGATCGCAGCAAAAAAATTCCTCGGCGAGATCGAGGCTCACCAGAGCGTCCTTTATCTGTAGCATGATGGTTTCTTCTGTTGACATTATAGTTATAAACCGGATGTGACGGAGCCCGCGCCGATCAGCTGATAGTAGCGCGAGCCTGTCGGGCGGTAATATACCCGGATGAAATATTCGTTTACGGTCTGATACAGGTCACCTTCGATAGGCGACGTAAGTCCGCGCTCCGACCCCTTCGGCACCAGAAGATACTGATAGTTGTAGGCACCCTGCTTGAGCAGCGCGGTGAGTTCGTAGTGTCCCGATGCCGGATTGTAGATCATGCGCCAGTCAGGATCGAAGCGGTGATTGGTGAAGTAGCCGTCGATGTATATGTCGGCCTCCGGCTGATATGGCAGATCGAGCGTGAAGTGGGTGAGCAGATAGTCGGCCTCGGTATCCGAATCGTCCGAATTGTATTCGCGGATGCGGAAGCGTCCGTGCTGCGTGCGGTCATAGAGATAGTGGTCGGTATTGCGCGGCTCGTCGGTATAGAGCGTGGCGTGGTAGAAAGGATCGATGAAGTCCACACCCTCCACGTGCATCGACGGATAGTTGACCGACACCGTCTCCATTCGGCGGTATTCATTGCTGGCCGGAAATATAAGCGCACGGTTACCGCTGTATGTGATGCAGTCCGAAGTAATGAGCATAGGAGTGGTCAGCACCACTTCCGTATCGGGCCTGCCGTTTTGCGACACCACCACCGCCAGCTCCGACGGCGGATCCGCAATCCTCACATCGCTCGGATAGAGCGCTACTGAGAGTTGCTGGTGAGCGTCGTTGTAGTCGATATCGGTGCGCGACGTCACCGACGGTGCCACCCTCATTTTCGGGTCGAGCACACAGAAAGCCACTTGCAGCAGCGTGGAGTCAGGATCCGACTCGTCGTACACGCGCAGCAGATAGTTGCCTGAGATCGGCAACGTAAGCCGCTGGGTAGGCAGCGAGAAGCGATAGTTGACGTAGCGTACCATCGTTGGCCCCGACAGCGCGTAGTCCTCTATATAGTCCTCGTTGAGCGAGGTATATTCCACCGGCGTGAGATTGTCCGGACGCCATAGCGGATCGCAGTGCGTCAGCGAGCACCTCATATAGCGTCGGTCGTCAGCCAGTTGGTCAAATGAGATGGTCAGTCGGTCGTCGGAATCCATTATCATCACCGCCGGATCCGATTGCACGCCGGCCACCTCGACCTGAAGCGTCTTGATCGTCGGATCGAAGATAGCCGTGCGCACCGGCTGCGAAGCCGCGGCCGCTGCCATCGTCCATAGAAGCACCGATAATAATAATATGTGGCGCAGTATCACCATACTATAGGAGTGCGGTTGTGGTCGGTAAGAAATTGATTGGCGCGCGTGAAGTGGTGATTGCCGAAAAATCCGCGCGATGCACTCAGCGGCGACGGATGCGCACTCTTCAGTATCAGATGGCGGCTGCCGTCGATCAGTTCACTCTTGCGGCCGGCCCACGCACCCCAGAGGATAAATACCTTCGGCGACGGATCGGCACTCAGGGCGGCGATAGCCGCGTCGGTCAGCTGCTCCCAGCCGTGTCCCTGATGCGATCCCGCCTGATGGGCGCGTACCGTAAGCGTAGCGTTGAGCAGCAATACTCCTTGGCGCGCCCAGCGCGTCAGATCGCCGTTGGCCGGAATCGGAGCACCCGTATCGGCCGATACCTCCTTGAAGATATTCACGAGCGATCGCGGGATCTCCACCTCCGGAGCCACCGAGAAGCAGAGCCCGTTGGCCTGACCCGGACCGTGGTAAGGATCCTGACCGAGGATCACCACCTTAGTGTCCGGCAGAGGGCAGGCGTCAAACGCCGCGAAGATCCTTCCCGCAGGCGGATACACCGGACCGCGGCGGTATTCCTCGTGGATAAAGCGGCTCAGCTCCGCGAAGTAGGGCTTCTCCCATTCGGCAGCCAAGGCCGATTTCCAGGTCGGTTCGATACGTACGTCCATATATAATGAGCAGTTCAATTTTTGCAAATTTACAAATTATGGCGTAATTTTGCACCTGCAAGCCGGAAAAAGCGCCCGTAGTTCAATGGATAGAATATCGGATTCCGGTTCCGACGATTGGGGTTCGACTCCCCACGGGCGTACCAAAGCGACATACAATCACAGCGGGCGCTCCCACCTCGGGAGCGCCCGCTTAGTCTGATTCTACAGGGGGGACTGATTATTCGGCGATGTACACTTTGCAGGATTTGTCGCCCTGACGTATGATATAGAAGCCCGGTATGATATTGCTCGGCTTCACCTCTACACCCTGAAGATTATATACGCTGACCGGTTGGTCAGGATCCATGATCACATTTATGATCCCGGCCAATTCAGTATCGAACATTGCCGATACATGCACATCCCCGGCTACTGGCTTGAGCCGTACACACAGAGCCTTGTAGTAGTCGCCTTCCGGATTTTCGGAATTAATTTCAATAAAGCGGACTGCATTTTCGTCGAACGACAGCTGTTCGTCACCATTATTGATCACAACAGCCGATACGGGGTAGTAATTGCCCGTAGCAGCGTCGATGTCAGGCACTATTAAGATGCCCAACTGCGAATTGCCGTCGATAGCGATCTTGTCACCGCTTGAATACTCTACTGCGCCGGCTTTAGGGAGGCCGGTAGAGGCATCAACCTTCGACCATCCTTCTATGTGGCCGTTGCCGGATGCAGTGGCAGTGTATTCGCCATACGCTGTGACCTTGATATAGAAGTCGATCGCAAGCTCACCGTTATCGCTGCCGCTTTGGCCATAGTAGCACGGATCGGTATTTTCCCAATCGTGGATGAAGCGTGCGCGGTAGTAGCCCGAGGGTGTCCCTTCGGGCACGTTGAAGGTTATTGTCAGGCCACCGGGCACGTTGCATACCCCCGCCTCGTAGTTGCTGAACAGGCGGTCGTCCACGGTAAAACCATTGAGGTCAAAGTCGACATATAGGAAAGTATTCACCCAAAATCCTCCACCTGTTGTGGTGATCTGTATTTCCCTGCCGGGTTCGGTATTGAGGATCACATTAGTGCGGTCTACATACACCTGACGATTCTTTGAGCTGCCACCACCGGCTATGGTCACGGTGGAGACGCCGTCAGTGACAACGGCCTCGGTAAGATACCTGTCGGTGCGGTCCGTGATCGAGCCGCTTACAGATCGACCCGACACAGGTGTGGGAAGGCAATACTCCACTTCGGGGAAACCGTCGGTAAGTGACGTCACGGTAAAGGTGGAACCTGCATCAGCACCCCCTACCCAGTAGGCCAACCGTCCGTCGCGCTTGTTCATACGGTTAGTCGTGTTGCCGAGTTGATGGAGGAAGAAGCCGCCGTTGGCGTGGGTACTTTTGGTGGGTACCCAATAAGTGTTGTTGCCGTCGGGTACGGGCTCGGCGGTGACTTTCGGGTAGACGCTCCCATCGTTGGAAGATGTGACAGCCGTCGATGAGGAAAGCACATAACCTTCACCTGCTGCGCGATTCACAATTTTGAAGCCACTTATCACATTGCCGACAAATGCCCAGTGAGCGGCGTAATCCTGTGCCGACGGAGCGGTGGTCGACGACAGATTGATATAACTTGAAGATGCGTTATATTGCAGAGGATTCTTGTCGTATGAGATCGATAGGACATACCAGGGTGTGTCATCATCTATCGCGGAGCACGACTCAAAAGGCAGATTCTGCGTCAGTGTCAGATTCACAGTCACGTCATCATCGCCTACGGTACCTTGGGGAACAGACGAAATCGAATAATACTCATCCGTGGCTTCCGATGAGATACTGAATGCGGGGTAGGATGAGCCGGGAGTCACTCGATAGGTATTTGTGGCGATGATTTCGCCGTCAAGCACCACATTGTAAGTCACGTTAGTGCGCTTGATCGAACCTTGCTCGACAAACAGTCCTTCGATGAGCACATCGCCATCGATTACGGAGCCGGGAATGGTAAATGTGTCGTCGGCATCAAACAGGTCGGACGAATAGTACACGTCGCGGTACTGGGGATTACTCTTCACGATCGAGTCGCCGGTGAGGTTGTAGCCGTGGCGCACACGTATACCGGTATATTCAAATCCGTTCGATGGATTCATGCGGATCTTCAGGTCTTGGCCGAATGCCACACGGTCGCCGTTGATCGTATTGCCGGTGGAGGCCATAAGCACTTCACCATTGCGGTTGTCCTGAGTCACACTCACCTGATCGGCGTGGATGTTGAGCAACACGTCGAAGCATCCGCCGCCATTTTCCAGGATGTTGTTGCCGGCGGCGATATTACCGCCTGCGTCGATACAGTTCCAGTCAATTTTGTATCGCATACGGTAGATACCCGGCTGGAGATTCGAGGGGATGGTAAATGCCGGAGTAGTAAGCACGTTGGCATTAGATATGCTTGTGCCGGCCGAATTCTTGCCGTTGCCCGATTCCGACGAACGATAAAATGAATACGACACGAGGTCGGTAGTGGTATCGAGATTGTCCGACGCATCCACTCCGAAACTGAACTGGCCGTCGCAATCCTTGTCGAGATATACGTATCCGTGTACCCACGTACCCTCATAGCCAAACGAAGGCGTGATCGA
>CAMWUX010000027.1 GCA_947177605.1 uncultured Porphyromonadaceae bacterium | reverse complement strand
CCGAGGATTCGACTGAGGAGCTCTGCATCGACTCCGTGGCCATGCTCTACGATGAGATCGAGAAGTCGGTGGCTGCCGGCTTGATGAAGGAGAATCCTCTGAAAGCCCGTGGCTTCGTGCCCGGTCTTTACACCAAGGAGAATTACGAGAAGATCGATCTGCATCGTCCGTATGTCGACGACATCGTGCTCGTGTCGCCCTCCGGAAAGCCGATGCGTCGCGAGCTCGACCTTATTGACGTGTGGTTCGACTCCGGTTCGATGCCCTACGCACAGCTCCACTATCCGTTTGAAAACAAGGAACTCGTCGACAACGGCCGCCGCTATCCCGCCGACTTCATAGCCGAGGGCGTGGATCAGACCCGCGGCTGGTTCTTCACGCTCCACGCCATCGCCGGCATGGTATTCGACTCAGTGGCCTACAAGGCTGTGATATCCAATGGCCTTGTGCTCGACAAGGATGGCAACAAGATGTCGAAGCGCCTCGGCAATGCCGTGAATCCCTTTGAAGCAATCGAGAAATTTGGCAGCGATCCGCTGCGCTGGTATATGATCTCCAATTCGTCGCCGTGGGACAACCTCAAGTTCGACCCCGCCGGTGTGCAGGAGGCCGCCCGCAAATTCTTTGCTACAATCTATAATACATATTCATTCTTCGCACTCTACGCCAATGTCGACGGTTTCGATCCAAATGCTCCGCAGATACCTGTGGATGAGCGCCCGGAAATCGACCGCTGGATCATATCACTGCTCAATACGCTCGTCAAGAATGTCGACGAGGCATTGGCCGACTATGAGCCTACCCGCGCCGCTCGCGAGATAAGCGACTTCGCAGCCGACAATCTCTCCAACTGGTATGTGCGCCTCAACCGCAAGCGTTTCTGGGGTAAGGAGATGGATACCGACAAGTTGTCGGCTTATCAGACACTCTACACATGTCTGCGCACCCTGTCGCTGCTTATGGCGCCGATAGCACCCTTCTTCGCTCACCGGCTGTACGACGATCTCACTCAGGGCGCATCGGAGTCCGTGCATCTGGAGCTCTTCCCCGAGGTTGATGAAAAGGCCATCGACAAATCGCTCGAAGAGCGTATGCGTCTGGCTCAGGTGGTGACCTCGATGGTGCTCTCTCTGCGCCGAAAGGCCGAGCTGAAAGTGCGTCAGCCGCTTCAGAAAATTATGATACCCGCTATCGACGACAAGCAGCGCGAGGCTCTGCTCTCGATGCAGAAGCTGATACTTGCTGAAGTGAATGTGAAGGAGATGGATATCGTGGCCGTGGACAGCGGTCTGCTCGTGAAGCGTGTGAAACCCGACTTCAAGAAGCTCGGTCCGAAGTTTGGCAAGCAGATGAAGCAGGTGGCAGCCGCCATCGCCGCCCTCGATCAGGCTTCGATAGCATCACTGGAAGTCAACGGCGTGATCGAACTCGATGTGGAAGGCTCGAAACTTCAGGTTGAGGCTTCTGATGTCGAGATCATCTCTCAGGATATTCCCGGCTGGCTTGTGGCCAATGAGGGCAATGTGACCGTGGCACTCGACATAACGCTCACCGATGACCTGCGTAATGAGGGTCTCGCCCGTGAAATAGTGAACCGTGTGCAGAATATCCGCAAGAGCCGTGGCTATGAGATAACTGACCACATCACCCTCACCATCGCTCCCGCAGATGATATCGAGAAGGTGGTGGCCGACTTCGGTCAGTATATCGCCTCGCAGGTGCTCGCCGACGCTATCCTCGTGCAGCCTCTTGGCGAAGGCAATCCCGACGCAGAGCAACTCGATATCGACGGACGCATCGTGGACGTGGCTATCACTCTCGCCTGAAATCGTTAACATTCAATACGTATAACCAGTATGAGCGATAAGACACGATACTCCGACGAAGAACTTCAGGAGTTCAAGGAACTGATACTCGAGAAACTCGAGAAGGCACGTCGCGACTATGAATTGCTCAAGGCTGCCGTGACCAATACGGAGGGCAATGATGTGGCCGACACTTCGCCCACGTTCAAGGTGCTCGAAGAAGGTGCAAGCACTCTCGGCAAGGAGGAAGCCGGCCGGCTGGCGCAGCGTCAGATGAAGTTCATACAGCATCTGCAGGCCGCATTGGTGCGCATTGAAAACAAGACCTACGGAATATGCCGGGAGACCGGCAAACTGATACCGAAAGAACGTCTGCGCGCAGTGCCTCACGCCACTCTTGGTATTGACGCAAAAAATTTAGGTAAGCATTGAATCGGATGAAGATCTCAAAAGGTACGCTGGCTGCCTTGATTATCGCAGCTGTAATTATAATAGACCAGGCTATCAAGATCTGGGTAAAGACGCATTTCTATCTTGGTGAGGAGTTGATGGTGACCTCGTGGTTCCGCCTGCTCTTCATCGAGAACAATGGTATGGCATTCGGTATGGAGCTTGGCAGCAAGCTATTCCTTACGGTGTTCAGACTGATACTGGCCGGTGCGCTGATATGGTACATCTGGCGTATACGCCATGCCGTCCGGGCTTCGCGCGGATATGTGGTGTGTCTGTCGCTGATCGTAGCAGGTGCATTGGGCAATATCATAGACTGTGTGTGCTACGGACAGATTTTCAATGATCCGCTTCCCCCGGCTGTGGCGCAGCTTTTTCCGCCGGATGGTGGCTATGCGTCGCTGTTTCATGGTAAGGTAGTGGATATGTTCTACTTCCCGCTATTCAGCTTCGTATGGCCCGACTGGATGCCTTGGGTCGGCGGCACGGTGTTTGAATTTTTCAAGCCGGTATTTAACTTTGCCGATGCGGCTATTTCGGTCGGTATTATCGCTCTGATTCTCTTCTTCCACAAGAATATAGCATCGCCGGAAGCTCTGTCGGAGCCGGAAGTCGCTGCAGAAGAAACGAAGGATGACGACAATTAAAGGCATATTGCGGCATATCTCGCTGTCGGCGCTGTCTGTGCTGACGGCGGTGTCGTGTACGGGTGTGCCCGAAAGTGTGATCCAGCCCCACGATATGGCGGAGTTGCTTGCTGATATCCATACCGGTGAGGCTGTGGTGGAAACCAATTCCGCTTCATTCCGCACTGATTCGGCCAAGTATCGTCTGAAGCTTGCAATTTTCGAGCGTCACGGTGTCACGCCCGAGATGGTGGACTCATCGCTCCGATGGTATGGCTACCACATGGATAAGTATGTGGAGGTGTACGACGAAGTGGCCGGGATTCTTGAGGAGCGGCTTCTGCTTGCGGAAGATCGTGCCGGAGATGCAGCACAGATACCCGAACACTCGATGGCGATGGAGGGCGACTCGGTGGATGTGTGGATGGGTATCCGGTCGCGTCGCTTCTCGGCGGAAATGCCATCGCAGATCATGACTTTCAATCTCACATCCGATCCCAACTGGGAGCGAGGCGACATTTATACATTCCGCGGCAAGATGCTTCAGAACGATACTCGCGCTATGCTTGCTCTCGCGATGGACTATAGCGACGGTACGGTGGAATACGTGACCAAACCTCTGATCGGCGACGGATGGCATGAGGTCCGCATTGCAGCCGATTCCACCAAGATGCTAAGAGAGGTGTACGGCTCGTTTGCCTACGTGCCTACTCCGGGACATGTGACGTTTGTCGACTCCATTTCACTTACCCGTACGCGGTGGAAGCCCGACAAGGTGTGGGTGAGGGAGGATATGCAGAAACTTTCGCCCAAGCGCTATGCCCGATAGGATTGCCGCCCACACGATCGTGTATGCAGGACGGCGGTATCGGTTGTCGGCGGCTTACGTCGATGACGATGGACGCGTGAGGGTGGAACCTCTGAGGGAGGAGACACCTAATACGATATTCATTAATGGAACGGTGGAAGTCGAGGCTGTCGGCGGTACTATTTGTGTGAAGCCCGATAGTAAAGGATCAGCGCTATGATGGCGTAGATCATATTGGGTATCCACATGGCGATGAGAGGCGAAGTGTAGCCCGAAACTGCGAATGTGGATGTCACGGTCATGAATAGGATATAGCTGAAACTCAGCACAAGTCCGATGCCGATATTGATACCCATGCCGCCCTTTACCTTGTGAGCCGACAGAGCCATACCGATCACGGTGAGGATAAAAGCGGCTGCCGTCATGGCGTAGCGGCGGTGGTATTCGATCTCAAAAGATTTGATGTTGGCCACTCCGCGCTCTTTCTGATGGTTGATGTAGGCGCGTAGGTCGGGGGAGTCCATCTTCTCGTGGTCGTTTTTGGAGATGAGGAAGTCGCGGGGCTCGATAGGAATAATGGTGTCGAGGCGGTTGCCGCGCTTGATCTCCTCGCGGTTGCCGTCGAAGGTGCGGATCATGTAGTCTCTTACCTGCCACTGGTGAAGGGAGTCGTAGCGGATGGTCTGCGCGGTGAGCCTCGACTTGATGGTCTTGCCGTCGAATGATTCGAGAGAGAATTTGTAGCCCATCTTGGTATTGTTGTCGTAGCGGCTCATGTAGGCGACAACGCCCTGACTTACCTGAAGCTGGATGTTGGAACCGTAGTCAACGCGCTTGTTTTTTACGTAGGTATTGGTGAATTCGATGCGTTTGACGTTCGCCGGAGGAATGACGTAGGCCGAAAGGATGAATGTGGCGGCTGCAATGACGGCTGCGGATATCATATACGGACGTAGCAGGCGCCGGAAGCTCATACCCGACGAAAGCATGGCGATGATCTCGGAGTTGTCGGCCAGTTTGGATGTGAAGAAGATTACCGCAATGAAGGTGAATAGCGGGCTGAATTGGTTGGCGAAGTAGGGGAGGAAGTTGAGGAAGTAGTCGAAGACGGTGGCTTTGAGCGGCGCTTTCATGAATGCGTCGAGCTTCTCATTGATGTCGAACATCACCGTGATGGCCAGAATCAAGACTATGGCAAAAATATAAGTGCCAAGGAATTTCTTGATAATATATCGGTCCAATATGCCTACTACGGGTCTCACTTCGGTTGGGTTTTTACAGACGTCGGTTCATTTTTTCGATCATGGCGGGCTTCCAGATGTGGAAGTCGCCTTCTGTTATGTGACGACGCGCCTCGCCTACGAGCCATAGATAGAATGCGAGATTGTGGATCGATGCAATCTGCATGGCAAGTATCTCCTGAGATATAAATAGATGGCGGAGGTATGCTTTGGTATATGCGCGGTCTACGTAGCTGGGGCCGTCTTCCTGAAGCGGAGAAAAATCGTCGGCCCACTTCTTGTTGCGCATATTCATAGTACCGTGAGCTGTGAACATCAGTCCGTTGCGCCCGTTGCGCGTGGGCATTACACAGTCCATCATATCGACACCGCGATCTATTGCTTCGAGAATGTTGGCAGGAGTACCTACTCCCATTAGGTAACGGGGTCGATCGGCCGGCAGGATCTCATTGACTACCTCGATCATCTCGTACATTACTTCGGTGGGTTCGCCTACGGCGAGACCGCCGATGGCATTGCCCTCAGCACCGAGATCGGTGACGAATTTGGCCGATTCGCGGCGCAGGTCGGGGTAGCTCACGCCCTGCACGATGGGGAAGAATGCCTGACTGTGGCCGTAGAGCGGCCGGGTGGCGTTGAGATGATCCCATCCGCGCTGAAGCCAGCGGTGGGTAAGCGCAAGGGAGCGTTTGGCATAAGTATAATCAGATGTGCCGGGAGGACACTCGTCGAGAGCCATCATTATGTCGGAGCCTATGATGCGCTGCGTGTCGACAACATTCTCCGGGGTGAAGATGTGGAGAGAGCCGTCGATGTGGGAGCGGAAGCGTGCGCCTTCTTCGGTGAGTTTGCGGTTGGCTGAAAGAGAAAATACCTGAAAGCCGCCGCTGTCGGTGAGGATCGGACGATTCCAGCCAATGAAGCGGTGCAGACCTCCTGCGCGACCGATGATATCCATACCGGGGCGCAGATAGAGGTGATAGGTATTGCCGAGGATGATCTGAGCTTTGACATCGTCGGCGAGCTCATGGCGGTGTACGGCTTTGACACTTCCGAGAGTGCCAACGGGCATAAATATGGGCGTCTCGATCACTCCGTGGTCGGTAGTAATGCGCCCGGCACGCGCGTTGCCGACCGATGCTGTTGCTTCCAGTTTGAAATCCATACCGCAAAGGTAATGATTTTTCGCTGTTTCTTCGCCAAAAATCAGTATCTTTGTAGGCAAATATAAATAGATCTACGCAAGTCGATGCTTGGAATAAAGCGCCTATATATCTTTATGCTCAAGAGCTTTCTGCCGCTCTTCGTGATGACATTCTTTATCTGCCTTTTCATTGTGCTGATGCAGTTCCTGTGGCGCTATATCGATGATCTGGTGGGTAAGGGCCTCGGCGTGGACGTGCTCGGCGAACTTTTCTTCTATGCGGCACTTACTATGATACCGATGGCGCTCCCACTGGCTATTTTGCTGGCATCGCTTATGACTTTCGGTAATCTGGGTGAGCATTTCGAGCTTACTGCTATGAAAGCGGCGGGTATATCGTTACTTCGTGTGATGAGGCCGCTGATCATACTTATCACGTTGATAGCTATAGGCGCATTTTTCTTTCAGAACAATGTATTGCCAATCGCGCAGACGAAGATGTGGACACTGCTGTATTCTATCCGCCAGAGTTCTCCGGAGCTGGAGATTCCCGAAGGCGTATTCTATGATCAGATTCCGGGCTATAATCTCTTCGTGGCTGAGAAGAACCGCAATACCGGTACGCTCTACAATATAATGATCTACGATATGTCGAAAGGCTTCGACAATGCCGGTATCATACTCGCTGACTCGGGGCGTCTGGCTATGATGGAGGATAAGACTCATCTGTTTCTAAGACTGTGGGAAGGGGAGTCATTCGACAATCTTAAGGAGGCAGGCCGATCGATGAATAATGTGCCGTATCGTCGCGAGACTTTCACGCTGAAGGATATCCTTGTGCCGTTTGATGCCAATTTCAACCGCCTCGACGAAGAGGGTATGCGCAATCAGTATGTAGGTAAGAATATCGCGGAACTATCGCAAACGATAGATTCGCTTAATCATCGTACTGATAGTATAGGCATTTCCTACGGACGCGAGTTGGTGAATACGCCTTATCTCGGTATCAGCAGCAGTGTGTCGGATGTTGATTCGACCGGTGTGGTTGAGGATGCGAAGCAGCTGCCATCGCTGGAAGTGATGGCTGCGTTGCCGCCTCTGAATGTGGATTCGATTTTCGCGGGAGCGTCGTCGGCCGCCCAGACCAATTACCTGCGTCAGGCTCTCAATAAGGCTAATTTCAAGAAACAGGAGCATGAGTTCCGTGGATTGGTTATAAAGGATGAGCGTCGACTTATACGTCGCCACGACATCGAGCTACAGAAGAAGTTTACACTATCGTTTGCCTGTCTGATATTTTTCTTTATCGGTGCGCCGTTGGGCGCTATTATCCGCAAGGGTGGTCTCGGTATGCCGCTCGTGATATCAGTGCTTCTATTTATTTTCTATTACATTATAGATAATACGGGCTACAAGATGGCGCGTGACGGCCACATTCTCGTGTGGGCCGGTATATGGCTTAGCTCGGTGGTGCTTCTGCCGTTGGGTATATTTTTTACTTATAAAGCTGTACGCGACTCGGCCGTCTTTAACCGCGACGCTTACCTTATCTTCTTCCGTCGTCTGATCGGAAGCAATCAGGCACGCCACATAGAGATGAAGGAGGTGGTGATGGATGATGTGGACAATGATATAGCCTATGACCGTCTGTCGGCGTTGGCTTCGAATGCTGCTGATTATTTGGCGTCGACTCCAAAGAAGATAGGTTTTGTGAGATATTGGTTGCACGGCTATCCTCGGACCCGTCTCCGTGAACTTGCCACGCAAATGGAAGGCACGGTGGAATATCTTGCTAATTCGCGATCGAATATGGTGATCAATAAGCTGATGGACTATCCCATACTTCGCAGTCTATGGCTGTATCATCCGACCAATTATGCTCCGCTGGCATGGTGTGCGATAGTGGTATTCCCTCTGTCGTTCCCTATTTATCTCGTAGGTAGGAATCAACTTCGTAAGCTGCGGGCAGAGATAGAAACGATTGAAAAAGTATCAATACAATTGCAAACATTAATCTCAGAATCATGAGCTCAAATAATAACAAAATACAACTCGATACAATTGAGGAGGCAATTGAGGATTTCCGTCAGGGTAAATTCGTGATTGTAGTGGATGATGAGGATCGCGAGAATGAAGGCGATCTGATTATGGCGGCTGAAAAAGTCACGCCCGAGCACGTCAACTTTATGATTACCAATGCTCGCGGTGAACTTTGCGCTCCACTTACTATATCTCGTTGCCGCGAACTCGACTTGCCGCATCAGGTCAGTGATAATACATCAATGTTGGGTACGCCGTTCACGATTACCGTGGATAAGTTGCCCGGATGTACTACCGGTGTGTCGGCTCACGACCGCGCCGCTACTCTCTGCTATCTTGCCGATCCGCAGGCCAAGGCTTCTGAATTCGGTCGCCCGGGTCACGTGCATCCGCTGTATGCGCAGGATGAGGGCGTGCTTCGCCGCCCCGGACACACAGAGGCCGGCGTGGATCTTGCCCGCCTCGCCGGACTGTACCCTGCTGCTACGCTGATTGAAATTCTGAATGAAGACGGTACGATGGCGCGTCTACCCGAACTTCGCAAAAAAGCGGATGAGTGGGGGCTGCATCTCGTATCAATACGTGATCTTATCGCGTACCGTATGCGCACGGAGTCGCTCGTGGAGCGCGGTGAACAGGTGGATATGCCTACTGCCTACGGGCACTTCAAGCTTATTCCGTTCCGCCAGAAATCCAATGGCCTTGAACATATAGCCCTGATAAAAGGTGATGTTGAGTCGGGTGAGCCGGTATTGGTACGAGTGCATTCGTCGTGTGCAACTGGCGATATATTCGGTTCACAGCGTTGCGACTGTGGAGAGCAGTTGCACAAGGCTATGGAAATGATTGAAAAGGAAGGCCGTGGGGTGGTGCTCTATCTCAATCAGGAGGGGCGCGGTATTGGCTTGATGGAGAAGATTAAAGCATATAAACTCCAGGAACAGGGGCTTGATACCGTTGACGCCAACCTGCATTTGGGTCATAAGGCCGACGAGCGTGATTATGGTATCGGAGCTCAAATCTTATATAATATAGGTGTACGCGATATGCGTCTGCTTACCAATAATCCCGTGAAGCGAAAAGGTCTCGAAGGTTATGGCCTGCGAGTTACAGAGAATGTACCGATTGAAGTCACGCCCAATCCCTACAACCAATTTTATATGCACACCAAAAAAGCCCGAATGGGTCATGATCTGCACGAAGTAGATTGATTTTAGAACTACTGGAAGGTGGTATATCTCGCGGTGTTTAGTTAATGTGTGTTAAAATTATGTTGTATAACATATTTTTAATTCATTAATTGATAGGAGAGTCAGGTCGGTAAGAGATGAAGGGCTTATTAAGCGGTGTTGCATGAATGAGAATAAAGGAGTAACTTTGCACCGCTTTTGAGGGAAAGCTGATGCGCGGAGGCGCTTCAAGAGTAAACAAAATCAAAAGTGATAAAAAAGATGCTAAAATATTTTGCGGGTTAGAAAATGTGTTGTAACTTTGCAAAGTTTTTCGGCTCTTCGGAAATCGGAGGTGCTGAAAGCATCGAAAGAGAACATTGAAATATTTGCAATAGACAAGAAAGATACAGTACAAG
>CAMWUX010000026.1 GCA_947177605.1 uncultured Porphyromonadaceae bacterium | reverse complement strand
CTGTGGTGGGCTCGTCGAGCAGGAAGAGGGTGCGTCCGGTGTCGCGTCGGGCCAATTCGGTAGCCAGCTTCACACGCTGGTTCTCGCCGCCCGAGAGGGTCGACGACGGTTGGCCGAGTTTTATATAGCCGAGGCCGATATCCTGGAGTACCTTGATCTTTTTGAGGATTACGGGTACGGATGCGAAAAATTCGACAGCCTGATTGATCGTCATGTCGAGCACATCGGCGATGGATTTGCCCTTGAAGCGCACTTCGAGTGTCTCGCGGTTGTAGCGGCGTCCGCCGCATACCTCGCAAGGCACGAGCACGTCGGGGAGGAAGTTCATCTCGATGGTGCGGTAACCGTTGCCGGAGCAGGCCTCGCATCGTCCGCCGCTTACATTGAAAGAGAAGCGTCCGGGCTTATATCCGCGGATCTTGGCTTCGGGAAGCCCGACGAAGAGGTTGCGTATGTCGGCAAACACACCGGTATATGTAGCCGGATTGGAGCGGGGAGAGCGTCCGAGCGGACTTTGGTCAACGGTGATCACCTTGTCGATCGCCTCGATGCCTTGAATCTCCCGATAGGGGAGTGGCTGCTCAGTGGAGCGGTAGAAGTGGGCTGTGAGTATCGGGCGCAGGGTGGAGTTGATGAGCGACGACTTGCCGGAACCGGATACACCCGATATGCAGGTGAGGGTGCCGAGCGGAATGTTGAGGTCGACATTCTTCAGATTGTGGCCGGTGGCTCCGAGCAGGCGGAGCATGGAGCCGTTGCCCGGTCGGCGCGTCTTGGGTATCTCGATACGGGTAGCGCCGTTGAGGTAACGTGCGGTAAGGGTATCGGTGGCGAGCATCTCGCGGGGGGTACCTTGAAAGACAATCTCACCACCTTTCATTCCGGCCTTCGGACCTATGTCTACGATATAATCGGATTCGAGCATTATGTCGCGGTCGTGCTCCACTACTATAATGGAGTTGGAGGCGTCGCGGAGCTTCTTGAGCGAGTTAATGAGGCGGTGGTTGTCGCGCTGATGCAGGCCGATTGATGGCTCATCGAGGATGTAGAGCACATTGACGAGTTGGGAGCCTATCTGTGTGGCGAGGCGTATGCGCTGGCTCTCTCCGCCCGAAAGAGTGGCCGAACGGCGGTCGAGCGACAGGTAACCGAGCCCGACGTCGATGAGGAAGCCAAGGCGGGAGTTGATTTCCTTGAGAATCTCGCGCGCTATGATGGCCTGCGTTGGCGACAGTTTCTGCTCCACAGTGCGTGTCCACTTGTATAGAGCGGTTATGTCCATAGCCGATACGTCGGCGATATTCTTGCCGTCGATAAAGAAATGGAGCGCTTCGCGGTTGAGGCGCTGGCCACCGCACTCGGGGCATACGGCACGGGAGAAGAACTGGCCGCTCCACTTCTTGGCGCTTTCGCCGGCATCTTCGGCCTGCTGCATCTCGATGTATTTCACGAGACCTTCATACTGGAGGAAATAGTTGGAGGTCGACATTGTGGCGTTGCGAATGTCGAGGCGGTCGGTAGTGCCGTTGAGTATTTCCTCCATACACTGCTCGGGGATCTCTTCGATGGGTGTCTTGAGTGTGCAGCCATACTTTTTGCAGATTGCTTCTATCTGCCAGAATATCATGGAGTCGCGGTATTTACCGAGTGGTACGATACCGCCTGAATGGATGGAGGCTTTCGGGTTGGGAATGATCTTGTCGCGATCCACCACGTTGATGTATCCGAGACCTTTGCACTTGTCACAGGCTCCCTGCGGGGAGTTGAATGAGAAGTTGTGGGGGGCAGGTTCGCGGTACGACAGTCCGGTGGCTGGGTCCATCAGGTGCTGGGAGTAGTGGTGTATGGTGTCGTTGTCGGCATCGTAGATCATGAGTTGCTTGTCTCCCATGCGGAGCGCTTCTGTCACCGACTGGCGCAGGCGTGTGGTGTCGGAAGCTCCGAGTTTGAAGCGGTCTACCACTACCTCGATGGAGTGATTGCGGTAGCGGTCAACTTTCATGCCGGGCGTAAGTTCCATCAGTTCGCCATCGACGCGCACAGTCAGGAAGCCTTTTTTACGAATGCTTTCGAAGAGTTCTTTGTAGTGACCCTTGCGGTTCTTGACAAGCGGAGCGAGGATGTAGATACGGTTGTCGGCAAACTTCTCGCCTATGAGCTGGAGTATCTTCTCGTCGGTATATTTTATCATAGGTTCTCCGGAAAGGTAGCTCACGGCAGTAGCTACGCGAGCGTAGAGCAGGCGCAGGAAGTCGTAGATCTCGGTAGTAGTGCCTATGGTACTTCGCGGATTGCGATTGATGGTTTTTTGCTCGATTGAGATCACGGGGCTGAGGCCTGTGATGGAGTCCACGTCGGGGCGTTCGAGATTGCCGAGCATATTGCGGGCGTAGGCCGAGAAAGTCTCGATGTAGCGTCGCTGACCTTCAGCGTATATGGTATCGAAGGTGAGCGACGACTTGCCGCTGCCACTCAAGCCGGTGATCACGCATAGCGATCCGTGGGGTATCTCCACATCCACATTCTTGAGATTGTGGACGCGTGCGCCGGTGACTGTGAGTTTAGATTGCGAGGGTAGGTTTTCTAATCGTTGATCCATTCTTTGCGATAAATCTGTTTTGGCTGTGACGAGCGATAAAGTGATTCCTTCACAGGAACATTGACAATATAGGTCTTACGCGAGGCATTGGGTAACTGCTTGCTACGTATCCAGGGATTGACTTCGCGCAGGGTGAGATAGCTGATGCCGTGATCGGCGGCCCACTGAGGCCAGCTCACTATGGTCGTGTCCACATGCACAGTATCGCAAGCGATAGGCTGATAAAACTGATCGGAGGTGAGATGGTAGCCGTAGCGCCGGGGATTCTCCATAATCATCTTCATAGCCAGAATGCGAAACATATATCGGGATGTTTCGGGGGTAAGATACAGGTCGTAGGCCGACTGCGCCAGTTGCGAGTTGAGTTCGGATGATATGCGCCCCATGCCTCCGTTGTAAGACGCGGCCGCAGATTCCCAGTTGCCATATTTGGCGTAGGCTGACTTTAGGTAGCGGCATGCGGCGCGGGTGGCCTTTTCAGGATGATAGCGCTCGTCGACGTTGTCGTTGACTTCCAGACCATATTCCTTCGCTGTGGATGGCATGAATTGCCATAGTCCGGCAGCTTTTGCCGGTGATACCGCTATGGGGTTGAGGCTGCTTTCTATGCAGGCCAGATATACCAGATCGGTCGGTACACCGCACTCTTCGAGTATCGGTACGAGTTGCGGAAAGTAGCGATTGGCGCGCTTGAGTGTGAGCAGGGTATTGCCGTGGGTGTACGACATGGCGGTGAGCTCGCGGTCGAGGCGTTCCCACATATCGGTGCGGTCGAGATCAACATCTACTCCGGCGTATTTCACTTTCTTCGGTATAGTGGGGTTGACCACTTCCGACATCGGTTCGGAGGCGGAGGCGACGGTCGGTATCAGCGAAGCCGCCAGCATATAGAGTGCATAATGAATGCGGATTTTCATAAGTGTATCGGTTTAAGCAGCGAGAAGATGAAGTTACTTCACCGAGCTGCGCAGGATATTGATGTCGCCTGAGAGGTCGTATGATTTGCCGTCGGATCCCTTGGCCTTGATTACGTAATAGTACACACCTGCCGGAACGAGTTTACCATTGAATTTACCGTCCCATCCCTGCGCTGGGTCATGGAATTCGGTCATCTTCTTGCCCCAGCGGTTGAAGATATAGCAATCAAACTTTACAATCGATTTGTAGCTCACACGCCATTCGTCGTTGACGCCCTCGGATGCTCCTGGGGAGAATGCGTTGGGACAGAGTAGACTCGACTCACCGATATTCACGGTGTATATCTCTGATTCGTCGGTACATTGGCCGGAGGCATCGGCGGCTTCAAACTGAATGTAGCGCACGCCCGTATCCATAAACGTGTGAGTGAACTGCAGATCGGAAGTATAGAAGGTCACGTTTGTGAAATCGGAGTCGGTGGCCATCTGCCAGCGGGTGTAGACGGCGGCATCGGTCACGGCCGCGGTAAATTCTATCTCGATTGGAGCTGAACCGCCGAGTACATCTTCAGTGCGAAGTTCGCTTTCGCCGGGGACCTTGTTCTGGACAGCAGAGGTGAGCACCTGGACTGCCCGACAAGTTACGGACGATGATACTATTTCCGCTTCGCGACGCCAAGCCCGGAGAAAGCGGTCGCCTGTGAGAGTGAGATAAGTGTCGCAGAGCGGTGCTTCGATATTGAGTGAGCCGTCGATGTAGGGGAAATTCTCCTCCTTTGTTACCGACTGAAAGGCCGGTTCCTCGGAGCCTTCCACCGGTTCGAGAGAGCGGTATGTAAGTTTGATTCCGCGGTCGATTGTGTAGGCTCGGCCATCGACTCCGTAATAGAGCATACGGTCGGCGGCTCCGGATGCTGTCACCACCATACGGTCGCAGTATGTCTCGTTTTGATCTGGGGTGAGTCCGTCGATTGTAAACGGCGTAAGACCATAGGAACATACCCAGCAGTAGGTGGTACGCGTACCTTCGGTAAATGCGTAACCGGAGTTTACTGTAATATTGGTGATTACGGTAGTGTTGCCTTGGCGAGATATGTCGGCTTCGCTGATGGCTTCAGGATAGGATGCGCCTCGTATGCCATATCGGCTGCACTCCACGGTGGCCGATGATGAGGCGGTGTATACAAGGCGGCATCCGGCGAAGTCGTTGACTACGTATATGTTCGACAGGCCGGATGCGGCATTGGGATCGATAGTGACAGGCGTGAGAGATGTGCCTTCGATCGTGATAGATGATGCTACCGACGGCAGAGCGGCCGTCAGCGATATAATGAGAGTCAGAATTGTGCGTACCATATCATTAATTAAAACGGACAGCTGCGCATTTTATTATACATTCTGCGAGGCTCTCGTGCGCGCAAATGCGTGAGTGATGTAGACCGTAAACACGGGGAAGAGTATCAGTCCTTCAGCCGACAGTATGATACCGATAGCCTTGCCTGCCGGGGTGACGGGATTGATGTTGGAGCCACAGGTGGTCATCTGCATCACCGCATACCAGAGAGTATCCCAAAACGACTGTATCTGAGGATTGACGTGATATTCTTCGACGAAGAAGAGCAGGCTCAATATATACAATGTGCTTACGAGCAATGTGATGTAGCCCCTGAACATACCGTTGACCCAGCTCGTGGTCATCTGTCCCCACATCGATGCAAGTACTGCGGCGGCACGCACAAGGGGTACGAATCGCAGCAGATATTCGACTTCGGCCGACATCTGTACATTGTAATGATGAAGTATCGAAAGTACCGGGCAGCAGATAATGAAGAAGATGCCGAGCCTGATAAATTTTTGGCGGGTATGCTGTCCGATTATAGCTTCGATAATTATTTCGGCCTGAAAGAATATACAGGTCCAGAATCCTATACGCATATAACCTTCGGTGATACGTGGCGTGATATTAGCCAGTGTATCAATGGATATATACACTATGAGCGCCGCAGCCACGATCAGAGTGACGGCGTGGAGGGCAAACAGCAGGCGTCTGCGTACTTTGGTCTGTGTGGGAGTTGAAGCGGTCATGACATTGTTAAAACGCCGCGATGACCGGTTCGGTTCACCCTTCAAATCCTGCATCAAGGCGCGATTGTACGACGCCGTAGATTGCAATGCCGGCAGCTACCGACACGTTGAGCGAGCCTATACGGCCAAACATCGGGATTGATCCTCGATCCGTACACTGAGCAAGTACCTGAGGTGAGATACCGGTGTCTTCCGAACCGAGTACGAGGGCTGTCGGTGCGGTATAGTCGAGTTTGCTGAATGAGTTGGTGGTCTTTTCGGTAATTCCGATGACATTGAATCCTGAATCTTTCAGGTAGCGCACGGCGCTTACAAGTGAATCAACACGGCATACGGGCAGGTGGAGCAGAGCTCCGGCGGAGGTCTTGACGGCATCGGCTCCGACGGATACGCTTCCGTGGCTCGGAATCACTACGGCATGGACACCGGCGCACTCGCAGGTGCGGGCAATGGCTCCGAAGTTGCGCACATCTGTGATACTGTCGAGCATCACTATAAAGGGCACCGCTCCTTGCTCAAAGAGTTCCGGTACAAGATAGTCGAGGCGATGGTAGCTGATGGCCGAGATCATAGCTACGGCACCCTGATGGTTCTTGCGTGTGATGCGATTGAGTTTCTCTACCGGCACTCGCTGATATACGATATGGTTGGCCCGGAGGATGTCAATGAGTTCGGAGGCAAGATCACCGTGGAGGTCTTTTTTCAGAAATACTTTGTCGATCTCTTTGCCCGATTCCACGGCTTCGATTATGGCACGTAGGCCGAATATGTATTCGCTTGATTGCATTTGGAGTTATATTTCAAAATTAGGATTCTGGCGGAGCAGAGCTTCGGCGTTGGCTCTCGCTGCGGGTTCGGTAGAGGAGCCGGAAAGCATGAGCGCAATCTCGCTGATACGCTCCTGAGCCGACAAGCTGGCGATGCGGGTGTGGGTAGAGTCGGCATCATCCTCCTTGTAGACTTTGAAATGAGTAAGTCCCATAGAGGCTACCTGCGGAAGGTGGGTGATGGTGATCACCTGCATATTATCGCCCATAAGCCGGAGCATGGATCCTATGCGGGCTGCCACGTCGCCCGACACGCCGGTGTCTATCTCGTCGAATATCACCGTAGGTAGTGCGATTCTATCAGCTACGATAGACTTGATGGAGAGCATCACGCGTGAGATCTCACCTCCCGATGCGGCGTTGGCCACGGGAGTGGGCGTCTGGTTCTTATTGAAAGCGAAGAGGAAGCTGACATCATCGGCTCCTGTAGCCGACAGTTTGGCCGGCTCGACTGCAATGTCGACACGCAGATTCTTCATGCCGAGTGGCATTGCCGTCTCCTGAAGCCGGCGGCCGAAGTCGGCAGCGGCTTTTTTGCGTGATTCCGTAAGCGAGGCTGCTGCCGCAACTGCTCTGGCGCGCGATGCCCGCGCCTTTTTCTCAAGCGATGCAAGCAGTTCGGGCGCTTCCTCCAGACGATTCATCTTCGCTTGAAGATCATTGTAATGAGCTACAAGCTCAACCTCGTCGGCCACTCCACACTTGTTTATAGCCGAGCGGATTGCCGAAGCGCGACGGCGCATATATTCGAGTTCGGATGAATTGATCGAGTATTTGTCGGCAATGGTCTGAACAGTATCGGCTATATCGGTAAGCTCGGTGATGCAGGCTTGCAGACGCTCGGATATCTTGCTGTCGGCAGGCAGCGCGTCGCCGAGACGGTCGCTGTAATGAGATACACGGTTGAGCATATCGATTACGTTAGGTTCGCCCGAATTAAGCAGCGTGGATGCCTCTTCAGCTGCTTCGCGTCTGTCGGCCAGCCCCTCTACCTCCGCAAGTTCATCCTCGATGGTCTTGAGCTCACCATCCGAGGGCTCGAGTTCACGGAGTTTCGATAGTTGGTATTCAATAAAATCAGCGTTTGCGCTGTCGGCGTCAATTGATTCTTTGGTCTGGCGGTAGAGTCGCAGATCGCGGCGGAATGTATCGAAGCAAGCGCGATAGTCGGCTAGCAACGCTTCGTTGTCGGCCAGCGAATCAAGGATGCGCAACTGAAATGCCGGCTGAGCCAGCAGTTGATTCTGATGCTGTGAATGAATGTCGATCAGGAGCAGTCCGAGTTCCTGGACTTTTGCCAGAGTGGCTGGTGAGTCGTTGATAAAAGCCCGCGACCGCCCGCCGGCACTGAGTTCACGGCGGATTATGAGCGGCGATAGCGACGGCTCGATATCGTTGGCGCTACAGAAATCCTCCACAAGCCTGTTGGCTGCGACATTGAAATGTGCTTCGACTATTGTCTTGGCTTCAGGATTGCTTATCACGCGCTGATCGGCGCGTCCGCCGAGCAGAAGCCCGAGGGCACCGAGTATGATTGACTTACCTGCGCCGGTTTCGCCGGTGATTATGTTCAGACCGCTCTCGAAGCGTATGTCGATGCGGTCGATAAGTGCGTAGTTGGATATTTTAAGATACTCAAGCATATACGGTCATTATCTCGTAGCCGGAGGATTCTTTATATTGTTGAGTCGATTGCCCTCTGTAGGATAGAGCATCATGAGGAGTTCGTACACATCGTTGCGCTCCGACTGAGAGCCTTCGCTGTACACGTTGACGAGCTCGTCGAGCTTTGCGTCGCGCCACATCGTAAGACCTACCGACATAGGCGAATTCTGATAGATCGAGCGCAGAGTCTCGAGGCTTTCGGTGATTGTGGCGCGCGACTTGTCGGGGCTGACTGTCATCTCGTCGAGTGCTTTACGGTGATAGGTGTAGAGCAGATCGCGGATGTTGGAAGTGGCCGGATCGGTGAATACGGAGAGTATGGCCCAGCGGTTGCGGTTGTCCTCAAAGGCTTTCCAGCCGGTCTCGCCCGACGACTGCGCCATCTGCACGATATTCGACAGCCTGTCGTAGTAGGGATCGCCTCCATGGGGAGCGAATGAGTCGAAGTCGACGGCGAGTATCAGATAGGCATAGTAGTTGAGGATAGCCGTGAGATTGTCCATCATGGTGTTTTCGGAGAATACGAGTGGCTCGTAGGGACGGTACTCGAATTCGATGCGCGTATCCTTGAAGTTGATCATCGTTGTGGTGTATGCGCTGTTGAACACCGGCCGGGTAGACTGGATCTGCAGGTCGCCTTTCACGATGTCGTCGGTATATTCGTTGACTGTGAGGAAAAGGGTGCAGTCGATTTTCTCGTTGGGCGAGAATGTGGCGTTGGTGAATTTGGTCGTATTCATATACTCGCTGATCGCCTCCTGGAGGTTTTCAAACACGGTCTCATTGTCGGGTACCTTGTCGGAGTTGACCTCTACGCGACATTTCAGCTCCTGTGCCGCTGCGCCCAGAGGGAAGAGCACCGCACACAGATATAATAATATGAACTTCGCCTGATTCATCAATCAATTATGGCATTTAGAATGTCGAATGCAAGTTCGGTCTTAGGCTTTACGGGGAAGTCGGCGCGGGTGCCGTCGGCCTTGAATATCGTCACCTGATTGGTGTCGGTGGCAAAGCCGGCCTGCGGATTGCGTAGCGAGTTGAGCACGATCATATCGAGGTTTTTCGACTTGAGTTTGCTCTGCGCGTTGAATTCCTCATTGTCGGTCTCGAGTGCGAATCCTACGAGTGTCTGATCCGGGCGTTTCTTCGCACCGAGGGTGGCGGCGATATCGGGATTCTTAGTGAGTTCGATTGTGGGAATCTCGTGACCTTCACGCTTTATCTTAGAAGCGGCGGGATGCAGGGGAGCGTAGTCGGCTACGGCGGCACACATTATAGCGATGTCGCTGTCGGACCAGACCTTTTCGCAGGCTTCAAGCATCTGACGTGCGGATTCCACGCTCACTACCTTTACCGAAGTATTGCGCGGTGTCACCGACACAGGGCCGCTCACCACGGTGACGTCGGCACCCATCTCGGCGGCGGCATCTGCTATGGCATAGCCCATCTTGCCGGTGGAGAAGTTGCCGATAAAGCGCACCGGGTCGATGCGTTCGTAGGTGGGGCCTGCGGTGATAAGCATTTTCTTCCCGGCGAGAGGCTGACGGCGAGAGAAGAATTGCTCAAGTATCTCTACTATGCGTTCAGGTTCCTCCATGCGCCCTTTGCCGATGAGGTGGCTGGCAAGTTCGCCCGCGGCGGGCTCGATGATGATATTGCCATAGGAGCGGAGAAGGGCGAGATTGGCAGTAGTGGAGGGGTGAGCCATCATATCGAGATCCATGGCGGGAGCTACAAATACGGGGGCTTTGGCCGACAGATAGGTGGTGACGAGCATATTGTCGGCGATGCCGTGGGCCATCTTGCCTATGGTGCAGGCTGTGGCGGGAGCCACCACCATGGCGTCGGCCCACAGACCGAGATCCACATGGGAGTGCCATTCGC
>CAMWUX010000025.1 GCA_947177605.1 uncultured Porphyromonadaceae bacterium | reverse complement strand
TCGTGCAGCAGCAGATCGGCAATCCCTGGACCAACTACAACTATTATCTCACCAACTCCTTCGTGCCCGGCGTGATAGCCCTTATGGTCTGCCTCGTCACAGCCTACAGCATCTGCGAGGAGATGAAGCGCGGCACCTCACCCGAGTGGCTCCGCCGGTCAGGCAATTCCATGCTCGTTGCCGTAGTGGGCAAACTCCTGCCGCAGGCCGTCATCGAGATTATAGTAGGCGTAGGCTGTCAGGCCATCATGTACGGCTTCTTCCACTTCCCCATGAACTGCCCCGCATGGCACATGATACTCGCCATGGTGCTCATGGTATTCGCCTGCCAGGGCTTCGCACTTACGGTGTGCTGCGCCGTGCCCAACCTCCGTCTGGCCGTAAGCATCTGTTCGCTCGTGAGCATCCTGGCCTTCTCCATCGCAGCCTTCTCATTCCCCGTGCAGCAGATGTATGGAGCCGTCGGTATCTTCAGCTACATACTGCCCGTGCGCTACTACTTCCTCATATATGTGGATCAGGCGCTCAATGGCATCGATCTATATTATTCACGCTTCTTCTACGTAGCCCTGCTCATATTCCCGCTCGTAGGCCTCATCGGTCTGCCCCGATTGAAGAAGCATTGTAAAAATCCGGTGTACGTACCATGAACTGGCTTGCAACATTACTTCGAGTATATCGCCGGGAATTCCGTCTGGTATTCTCCGACGTGGGCGTCATGCTGTTTTTCTTCTTCCTCACCATCGCCTATCCGCTGGTCTATACGATAATCTACAATCCTGAGACACTCACCGACCTCCCCTTCGTCGTCGTGGATCACGACCGCTCCGAGCAGTCGCGCAATCTGGTGAGGATGCTCGATGCCACCCAGGGCATGAAGGTCTACGACTACGCCCCCGACCTCCCCGCCGCGCGCGACATCCTCAACTCCCACGACGCCTTTGCCGTACTTGAGATACCCTCCGACTATGGCAACCGCCTCGGTCGCGGAGAGCAGGGCGTGGCCACCTTCTACAGCGATATGTCGCTCCTCCTGCGCTACCGCACCTTCCTCTCCTGCCTTACCGACGTGCAGCTCGCCGCCGGAGCGCAGATACAGCAGCAGACACTCGACGATCTCGGCCTCATAGGACAGAGCATCAGCGGCGCACCCACCGGCTCCGAAGCATATTGGCTCGGCGACCCCACGCAAGGCTTCGCATCCTTCATCATCCCCGGCATACTCGTCCTCATCCTTCAGCAGAGTATGCTTTTGGGCACCACCATGCTTGCCGCAGGCGGATCCGAGCGACGCCGGCGCAACGGCGGTGTCGACCCCCTCGCCGTACCCGCCGGAAGCTTCACCACCGTCGTAGGCAAAGTACTCTGCTACGTCACCCTCTACCTACCCGTATGTGTGTTCGTACTCTTCATCGTGCCGCGCATCTTCTCATTGCCCCACATCGGCGAGCTCACCGACTATATGCTCTTCATCCTGCCCCTGCTCATAGCCTCCGGCTGTCTGGGCATCACCCTGAGCGTATTTGTCAAAGAGCGTGAGAGCTCGATGCTCGTGCTCGTGTTCACCTCCGTCGTATTCCTCTTCCTCTCCGGTCTCACATGGCCGCGCTACGCCATGAACGGCTTCTGGCAGCTCGTCGGCGACGCCATCCCCGCCACATGGGGCGTCGAAGGCTTCATCCGCCTCAACTCCAACGGCGCACTCCTTTCGGCCAACTCCCAGCCCTACATCATGCTCTGGATACTCGCCGGCATCTACATGCTCACCGCCGTCCTCACCACCCGCTACCTCTACCCCACCCGCAAGAAATAAGCACGACATCCTCGCAACCATATCCGTTAATTTCTTTACCTTTGCGTCTGAATACTAACGGCTTCAAATTTTATGGCTAAAATATCCGTACAAAATACAGAAGTAACGGTGCTCAATGTAAATGGGGAAGACTACATTTGTCTTACCGATATGTTGCGCGCAAAAGATGGAGATTTCTTTATCACAGACTGGTTGCGTAATCGAAACACACTTGAATTTATCGGAATTTGGGAAAAAGTGTATAATCCTAATTTTAATTATGGCGAATTCGCCATAATTAAAAATCAGTCGGGTTTAAATAGTTTTAAAATCAGCGTTAAAGAATTTGTAGCCCGCACTAATGCTATAAGTGTTCAGGCTAAAGCCGGTAGGTATGGAGGCACTTATGCTCACAAAGATATTGCTTTTGAATTCGCGATGTGGATTAGTCCGGAGTTCAAGATCTATATAGTAAAGGAATTCCAGCGACTTAAAACAGAGGAGCAAAGACTACTTGGGTGGTCGGCAAAGCGTGAGTTGTCGAAAATCAATTATCGCATACATACTGATGCCATCAAGACCCATTTACTCCCGGCAGAAATCACTCGAGAGCAAGCATCTTTTGTTTATGCCGACGAAGCCGATGTGCTGAATGTTGCAATGTTCGGTACTACGGCTCGCCAGTGGCGCGAGGAAAATCCCGATTTGAAAGGCAATATACGTGATTACGCTTCAATCAACGAACTTATATGCCTTTCAAATATGGAAAACCTCAATGCCGTGTTTATAGAGCAAGGTATGCCACAGAGCGAACGGTTGATGAAACTTAATCATATAGCCATTCATCAGATGGGGGTATTGGAGAGTAGCGGTGACGATAGAAAGCTATTGAAATAATATGTATTTCGCATAAATCGTCTCCTACGCAGATTCATTGCGTCAGTCTCCGCATACTCCACGTGGCTCCTATGCTTAATGCCTTGATAATAAATCGGAAGATTTGAAAATTTAAAGAATAAACCTTACAAAATAAGATTCAGATCGATTCTTTTTAGTAGGAATGGTATAGGCTATTGCAATCCTCGCGTAATTCCCGACCCCCCGAGGCTTCTTTACGGTCACGTTTATGAAGCGTGCTAAAGCGAAGAGTGCCATAGATGATAGATTAAATGGCACGAAAATATACGGCAAGGTGATTTACATTCCAATAATTCGATGTACCTTTGTGATTAGCTTCCAGACACTTCAAAATTTCATGGCTAAAATCATTGTTAAAAATACGAATATAACAATAATCTCAGTCAATGGAGATGATTATATCTCTTTGACGGATTTGGCGCGGCACAAGAGCGATGAGCCTAATGCGGTGATTGCAAACTGGATGCGCAACCGCAACACTATTGAGTATCTCGGAATATGGGAACAATTGTATAATCCCAATTTTAAACCCACCGAATTCGAGGGGTTTAGAATGCAAGCAGGATTGAATGCCTTTACCCTCTCTCCCAAGAAATGGATTGAAACGACTAATGCCGTAGGCATAATTGCTAAATCCGGCCGTTATGGCGGAACTTACGCTCATAAAGATATTGCATTGAAGTTTGCAAGCTGGATTTCAGTAGAGTTTGAGTTGTATATCGTTAAGGAATTCCAGCGGCTTAAAACTGAAGAGCAAAGGTTGCTTGGGTGGTCGGCAAAGCGCGAGTTGTCGAAAATCAATTATCGCATACATACTGATGCCATCAAGACCCATTTACTCCCGGCAGAAATCACTCGAGAGCAAGCATCTTTTGTTTATGCCGACGAAGCCGATGTGCTGAATGTTGCAATGTTCGGTACTACGGCTCGCCAGTGGCGCGAGGAAAATCCCGATTTGAAAGGCAATATACGTGATTACGCTTCAATCAACGAACTTATATGCCTTTCAAATATGGAAAATCTCAATGCCGTGTTTATAGAGCAAGGTATGCCACAGAGCGAACGATTGATGAAACTTAATCATATAGCCATTCATCAGATGGGGGTATTGGAGAGTAGTGATGACGATAGAAAGCTATTGAAATAATAAGTATTGCGCATAAATAGTCTCCCCACGCGATACCATTGCGTCAGCCTCCGCATATTCCACATGGCAATGTAGGCCACTAACCGACAGAGGCGCACCGACCGGTGCGCCTCTGCTTGCATATATGATAGAGTTGAGATTATTCGGCTACGGGAGCTTCTGCGGGAAGTTCGGGAGTGGCAGCGGGAACTTCTGCGGGAGCAGCTTCGGGGGTAGTCTCGGCGTTGCCGTCGAAAGTAGCTGCGGCAGCTTCGGTGTTGGAGCTCTGCACACGCGACTTGGTGGTGATCGCATCACCGGGCATGGTGTAGGTGGAGAGGATGGCGAGCACTGCGATGGCGATAGCAAGACCCCAGGTCACTTTTTCGATGAAGTTGTTGGTGCGGCGTACGCCTACGATCTGATTGGCGCCTGCAAACGACGACGACAATCCGCCGCCCTTGGATTTCTGAATGAGAATAACGCCGATAAGCAGCACTGCTGCCAGTATCACGAGGATAAGAATAATGGTAAATATCATAATTGTAGTATTTTACGTATGTGATTCGATCTATTTCGCACTGCCCGCGTTAAGCATAAGCTTCCGAAGGAAGCGCAATTGGTCTGCAAAGTAAATACTTTTTTTTGGAAAATTCAAACTTAATTGCCGGATTATTTCGTAAGCCTTCTCATATCGTCCCTGACGGATGTAAATCATAGCGAGTGATTCGCTTAGCGGATCGTCAGCCCGGGCGGCGGGTATGGAAGTGGCCGCAGGCCGTTCCGGCTCCGCTGCGGGGAGAGCTGTACCTACCCCCTGACTGGCCAGAAATGCATCGAGGAGCGAGTCCTGCTCGTCGGCCGGTTGGGGGAGTGGATCATCATCAGTGAGAGTCAGCGCATAATCGGCCGGCACCGGGTTGAAGATGATTTTTTCGAGCAGACGCGTCTCGTCGGGCAGATCGTCGGCGTGGGCGTAGGTAGCGAGGAAGGTGTCGAGAGCCTGAGAGGTGGTAGGTGTGTCCGGTTCCTCCTCCGCGGGGTAGAACCCGCTGAGAGAGTGCGCGTCAGGATCGATGAGGCGCAGCAGCGAGTCGATATCGGGCGCCGACAGAGCCACCCGGGCCGTGATCTTGCTCCGCTCTGGCGAGTCGGCAGGCGTGTGGCTCAGCTCCATCATAGCCGGCAGGGTGAGGTAGGGATAGCGGGCGGCGATGGCGCGCCAATTTTCCATCTGCTCCGGAGTGGGGTCGAGTGACCGATCGGCTGCGTCGCGGCAGAGGTCGGCGAGGGTATATGTAGGGTCGTTGACGTTTTCCATGCTGAGATTACCAGTTGCCGAGAGTGGAATTGTAGATCAGTTGCACCAGCTCTTCCGATATCTCCTGACAGAGCTGATCCTGCACATCGTTGAGCATCTGCGAGCTGTCGAAGTCGCGGTAGGCCGAGAAGGTCTGATCCACATCCTTACCCTCGTTCTTATTGTCGGAATACTTCACGCGCACACCTATAGTAAGGCGCGTGCGCGAGGCGTATGCATCCTCCGTCACAGCCTGCGGCGTGAGATAGTATTGGGTGATCTCGCCTTCGAGCGACAGGTCGGAGGGGCCGTCGGTCGTCTGCAGGCGCGTGTTGCGCGTGATATAGTTGAGGAGTTCGTTCTCGAAAGTCTGCTGCAGCGGAGGATATACGAGCGCGGCGCGGATGGGAAAGTTCGACACGTGGATAGTCTTGTACACATTGTAGTCGATCGGAGCGCCGTTGAGCGTAAACGATGGTATGCAGCCCCCCAGCGAGAGCATTATGGCGGTGGTGAGGGTGAGTAGTATGTAGCGGACGGATTTCATAGGTCACAAAGGTACGCAAAATTTTTTTTAAAAATATGTGTCGGCCCGCTCCGGCGGGTAGTAATTTTGCACCGTAATTCCTTTGTCGAACAGATTATTCACACATTTATCACTATTATGAAGACACACACTGCCGATCTTAGTATCGATCTGGCGCCCGATGCGATGGGTGCCGACGGCGCCGTTGACCGCTGCGCCAATCTCGTTTCTACCACCGACGGCGGCCGCCGCGCGCTCCTTACCGCGCCGGCTCTGCGGCATATAGCCATGCCCGGCCTGACGCCGCTCGCCACCTGGCATCATCCCGACGACTCCGGGCTGTCGACCACCCTCTACTGCTCCCATACCCCCTCCGATATGTCGCTCTGGGTGGCCGTGGATACCGACGATCCGTATGAGCCGGAGCACCCTTCCGTCAAGGAGATATACTGCGCCGTAGCCACAGCCGGAGGCTTCACGGTGATGACCTCCGCCGGGCCGCTCACGCTGCGTTTTGTCGACGGCGAGTGGATATGCCCTCAGGCTGGGACGCCCGGGCTGATGATTCCACAGCTCCTCACAGCCACCGCCGGACGCCTTACCTCGCGCGTGGCAGAGCGCACATTCACCAAAGTGACAGCCACTCGCACCGGTATAGAAGTACCCGAAGGGCAGATGCGCACCCTTGCCTCCGACCTCTGTAGCGCGTATGAGGAGATGGCGGCGGCAGCGGCCAACGGCGCCCTCTGGCTGCAGCCCGTCGCCGCGCGGATCGTGCTGCGCGATGCCGACGGCAACGCGCTGATCGAATCAGCCCCCATGATGTCGCGCTCCACGGTGCAGGCCACCGCATTGCTCACCGCTCTCTGCTCCAAGCCCTCGGCCGACTCGGTGGAAGTCGGGGCGATGACTGTCACAGCCGACGCCTACCGGCTCAAGCTGCATCTGTCGCTCTCCTGTGCCTCCGGGCTCAATGCCGCCGGTGTGCGCTACGTGGAGGTATGGACAGGCCCGCAGTGCCACCCAGTCGACCCTTCCGCCGAGATGCCGGTGAGATGGACGGCGGTGACCACCCAGCAGCCCGCGCTCACCGTGGCCATACCGGGCGCCACATCCCGCTTCGCCTCCAATCAGGGCGCTTACGCCCGCAGACTGGAGGCTATCCTCTCCAATCCGTCGGCTGTGCTCTCACGTCGCCTGCGGCTCACCGCTCCCTTTGCCGAGGGCGACTATACTGTCGATGCGCCACCCTTCGAGGGTGTCGAGGCCGACAATCGCGCCGCCGCTAAGGCCGGGTCGCTCGCAGCCCGATCCGGGGTGACTACCGAAGCCGACTCTCTGCTGCGGAGCCTGCAGGCACCATCGACCTTCATCGCCCGCTGCGGATGCGTGTGCGGCGACCGCGTGATGTGGGGCAATCTCACCCCGCTGCCCCCCGCCACGGTAGATCTTACCAATATCTGCACCTTCGATTCGTCGCTCACCGGTGAGTGGACCGCCGAGGTGCGCGTCGCCCTGCGCGACGGTGACCAACTCGCCTACACCATCACCGGCTCCGGGAGCGCCCCGGTAGGGTGGGCGCCCCTCGTAGCGTGGCCTTTGGCCGATGCCCTCTCGCTCGATGTGTATATCAGGCGGGGCACCTCCCTGCTCCACGGCCACGTCGACCTTGAGCCGGCTGCCGACGGTGCGTCGGCGCTCCACCTCGACCCCGGCTTTCAGTCACAGCCCTGGACCGCATTCACCGGTCCCATCCCCGCTCCGCAGCCACGCATCACCGGCAGCGTCCACACCGGTGCCGTGGCCGTAGCACCCCTGTCGGCTCCATCCCTTCCTGTTAAGGCCGGTCTCTGCTGTCCCGCTCCGATCGTGGCCCTGACCCCCGCCCGGCGCACTCTTTCGGCATGGGATTCGGCCTCGGCACGGGCCTACGCATTCAGCTCGGCAGGTATCTTTGCCATAAATACCGGACGCGCCGACACCACCGCTCTGAGTTCGGCACTCGTCGACGGTCGGCCTGTGACCGAGGGTGCCTCCGTGGCCGTCACGCCTGTCGGAGTGATGGCGGCAAGCGGATCCCAACTGCTGCGCCTGAGCGGCACCACGGTGCGCGGCCGGCAGATCGGTTTCCCGATACGCGCAGTGGCGTGGAGCTACCCCGGCTCTGTGGCGTGGCTCCTCGATCCGCGCGGCAATATCGCGCTCTACGACCCCGTGCAGGATACCTTGGCGGCACTGTCCTTCCCCATCGCTCCCATATCACTGACCAACATAGCCACCGAGCTCCTCGTCACCTCCGCCGAAGGGGTGTGGCTCCCGGACTCCTCCCCTGATGCAAGGCCGGTGGCGTGGCGGCGCATTGTCGATGTGCCGTGCGGCCGACGCATCCGGTCGGTTTGCATCCACGCATCAGCATCCGCCTTCGAAGGCACCGTCACTCTCCGCGCCTGCCATAGTGCTGCCCCTGCCGACGATGATATCACCACCGCCCTCACCGTCAGCGGTCCCCTGTGTAGCCCCGTCGTGGCGCGTATCGATATGCCCGTGCGCCCCGTGGCGGTAGTGGAGATCGCGGCCGAAGTTTCAGCCGATTTTGCCCTTTATGGTATCACCCTTCACCTTGCTTCGCTATGACTGCCACTGAGATAACCGAAATACTGAGGCTCGACGCCGAGCGCCGGAGCCTCCGCCCCCGTAGCTACGACCCCATCACCGGCTGTGCCGACCACTCTTGGCGCGTGCCCCGCCGCGTACCCTGGGAGATAGGCGAAGTCTACCTCCCGCAGGCCATGGTCGATGATCCCGCGTTCGCATCACTCGCCGGCAAGCTCGAATACAAAGCGCTCCGATGCCGCTACGATTTCGAGTACTGGGCCGCCAACTGCGTGAAGATCTACCATAAGATCACCTGCCGCCAAGTACCGTTCGTGCTCAACTCCGCCCAGCGTATCCTGCTCGACGAATTTGAGCGTCAGCGCCGCATCGGTATGCCCATACGCGTGATCCTACTCAAGGCGCGCCAGTGGGGCGGATCCACACTCGTGCAAGTGTACATGACCTGGATTCAGCTCCTCCACCACACCCACTGGAATTCAATCATCTGCTCCCAGACGCGCAACACCTCCGGACAGATCCGCTCCAACATCCGCAACATCCTCACCGCCTATCCCGAAGAACTCTGGCCCTACGATTGCAAGCCCGCCATGAAGCCCTGGGAATCATCCGATAGCACACGCGTCATCACCGGCACTGACTCCACCGTCACCATCACATCCACATTCTCCCCCGACGCCGTGCGCGGTCTGCCCTTCTCCATGGCCCACCTCTCCGAAGTAGCATTCTGGAAGAGCGGCGACGTGCTTTCGCCCGAAGAATTTATCCGCTCCATCACCGGCGGCATAGCCATGGTAGCCGATTCGCTCATCGTCATGGAGTCGACCGCCAACGGCACCGGCAACTTCTTCCACAGCCAGTGGACCGCAGCCGTAAGCGGCCGCTCCTCCTTCGTGCCCGTATTCATCCCCTGGTACGAGATCGAGTTGAACCGCATCGAGCCGCCCGACCCCGAAGCATTTGTCGCCGACTGGACCGGCCTCGAGCGCCGCCTGTGGGGTATCGGCCTTACACTCGATCAGATCTATTGGTACAGGCAGAAAGCCCGCGAAGTCAGCTCGCATCTCGCACTCTGCTCCGAATTCCCCACCACAGCCGAGGAAGCCTTCGCCGCCACCGACCGCTCCGTATTCGACTCCGAAGCCGTAGAGCGCCTCCGTCGCGGATGCCACCCCGAGCGCCGGCTCACCGAAATAGTGGCCGAACGTCCCGACCTTCGCTGGATGCTCTCGCCACCCGGCCGCGACTCTCATCTAAGCCTCTGGAGCCTGCCGCCACAGCCCGGCCGCCGCAGCCTCACACCACCCGACCGCTATGTCGTGGCCGTCGATGTCGGAGGCCGTGCCGCATCGAGCGACTACTCCGTAATCACCGTCATGGATCGCCTCGGATGCGGCGCCGGACGCATCGCACGCGTAGTAGCACAGTGGCGTGGCCACGCCGACCACGACCTCATGGCCCGGTATGCCGAGCAGATAGCCCGTGCCTACGGCGATGCACTCCTCATCATCGAGAGCAACACACTCGAATCCGTCCAGACCGAGTCATCGCAATACCTCCTTGAGCAGCTCAACGAACGCTACCACAACCTCTACGTCCGCCGGAGCCGCGACCGTGCGCGCGACGCCACATTCGACACCCGCGCCGGATTCCACACAAACCGCGCCACCAAAGCCGCCATCATAGCCAATCTCATACGCGTAGTGCGCGACGGGCTATATGAAGAAAACTCCTCCGACGCCCTCAACGAAATGCTCGTCTACGAAGTCGACAACACCGGCAGCTACGCCGCAAAGCGAGGCTACCACGACGACCAGCTCATCACCCGCGC